>JAGGTN010000017.1 GCA_021163645.1 Microcaldota archaeon
ACCAGATTCTCAATGTAACTAGTGCCTCTCATCTTAAGTACTTCAAGAGCCCTAACTCTCTTCTCTCTCCTTTCAAGATTATACAGCATTATTAAACCATCAACTAAAAACTGTTCTGTTCCAAACCGAAGTTCATTCCTACCAAAGTATGGTAACTCATAAGTCATGATAGTAGTACAGTTTAATCCAGAAATAAGAGTAATAAATTCCTGGATTGTCTGTCTATATTCTAAAGCATTATTAAACCCAAGACGCAGCACTGTTGCTGAATCGATAACGATCCTCTTTATCCCATCATTTAAATTGCTCTCAATAAGATTAACGATCTCTGTTATACTAATCGATTTCGGTTTGACAATCTTTATTTTTGATTCTGATATCAACTTATCAATATCATTCCAATCAAAAGTAGATTTCAAATTCTTTATCAATGAATCTTCTGATTCCACTAACGTTATGAACAATCCTGGCTCTCCATTCTCAGCTCCATAATACAAATACTGGAAACCCATCAACGTCTTGCCAGTTCCAGGCCCTCCACATAATGCAACCGTATGATTCGCAGGTATGCCACCATTTAACATCTTATCCAAACCCATTATCCCTGTCTTGATTTTCATTTATTTCACCTTATGCTAGTTATAATAGTGTTAAGCTTAAAAAAGATTACTATAACATAGCCTTGAATATCACAAAACATCAAAGATATAAACAGATAAAAAATCAACTATTTATAAAGTGATGCGGCGATAGCGGCAAATCCAGACCAGATTGAACCAAATATCCCCGTGAACATCAATGAAAAGATATAGATTAAGAACATTATATAGAAGTAAGAGTTATAAGAACCTTCCTCAGCGATGTTTTGACCAATAAAAACAACTAATATAGCAAAAGCAATGGTCGCAGCAATCATCCCTCCCAACGCTCCTAATGCAAATGAGTGCCAAATAGGCCGTTTATATTTTGAGACTGTTCTCCATCCAAGGACCACACAAAGTATAAAAGCAACAAATGTTATCCAGAACGGAAATTGGAGAATAGGAACAGACGAATATAACATATCTGAGTAAAATAAATTAGCACTTAATCCGATTATATATTTGATTGAAAGTGTAGAATATTCTTCTATAGTATAGTATTTGAGATTTACATAATCAACGATAAAAAAATATAAGACGAAAAATGAAAATGCAACCCCGATAGCTAATATCGGATATAATGGTTCAAGAAAAGATAAAAAACCTCTTTTAGTTTTGCTACTTTTTCTTTTCATCTTTTTACCACCTTTTTTTCTCATCTTAATCCGCCTTATAAAATATCTATAAGTATTATCTCTCAAAATTCAGAAAAATCAATTTCTTCATTTCTTACCCTCTTTATTATGTCCTTCATCAAGCATCTTGTTAAGTCTTTCAAGCTGCATATCTATCGCTTTTACGCGAGCGTCTAATATCTCTTTAAGCTCATTCAATCTCTTCTTTGCCTCTTTCTTAGTTGATTCTATAAGAAGCATACCATGAAATTGATATATCTTCCCTTTGGCCTTTTCAAGCTCTTCCATCGTATGTTTTATCTCATCTGCCTGAGCAATAGATTGCTGTTTCTGCATGTTTAATATCTGCTCCTGATAACGCAATTGGTCATGATCCACAAAAACACCTCTTTAACATTTATTTCAATTCATCATTTAATCCATCCCATATCGATAATAAACGCGTTAAACTATTAAGAACCGCTCTCAAAACAACAGAATCCTTTGCAGTAATCACAATAACTACCTGATTCCCTTCTTTATTAAATTCAACTACTGCCCTACTAGTCTTAGATGCTTCTGGTAAAAGTAATTTATACAATTCATCTTGACCCACCTTATCCTTAGTATCTATCTTAAGGATACATTCATACTTAAATTCAACCACAAGCACCACTCATACATAAATATGTTTAATCTGTTGAAATCTCACGAGCTATTGGAGCACGTTTTTTGTATACTATTCTATACCCACAATACGGGCACCTTATAAACTTAGGATCAAGAACTTTTATCTCTTTACGGCATTTAGGATTCCCACAGATATACATCATACCACCCATTCATTTTCTTTCATTATTCATTCTTTATTAATACTTTCCTTATAAACAGCCATCTTCCGTGACATCTCTACACCAGCAGGCGTCCGATAACTATACATACCACCAGAAAACATCGTTTTGCATGAATTACAAACCCACACTGACGCAGAAACCCTTTTAACAGATTTCTTTCCGCATCTCACACATACGTATCGTTCATTCTTGGAACTAATGAGTTTATTGTATCTTTTCCTTACCTTTGTGCCTCCGCGTATTTGTTTTGATACCATTTCATCACCATTATTCTCAGATACTTTTATTCTTTAACAATTATTCCATATTATGCATTATTATGCTTTTAAAACTATGCTCTTAAGGTCTTTTGATTTTTCAAGCGCTTTGTTGATTATATATTCTATTTCTTCTGCTCTAAAACTACCTTCAAGACCTTTTTGAAGCGCGCATATATTTCCTTTTACGAATGATACTGTCATTCGCGCACTTGCATCTGTCTCTTCATTCTTATCAGCATCAAGTAATATCTTACCATCTACCTTAGAAAACGTACTAGTAGTCACAACATCTTTATAATCCAGTGGTTTATCATACTCCCCCCATACTATCTCTCCATCTTCAATCTTGGGCAATCTTGTATCTGTTATTGCACCCATGGAAGCGAGAGCAGCAGCATCTATAAGATTACCATCATGGTCCAACACATATATATCAAGAAACATAGTCAAAACTTTACCTTCTTCAACAAAAAATGAATCTATATCAATAATTTCACTTGCACGTATCCCCTTATCCACAACCCTAGCCAGCTCAATCGCATTCTCTCTCGGCGGCCCTGATTCAAATTCAGGAGACGCTACAGGTAAAAATTCGGCAGATGTAATGAATACGCCCTGTTTCGGCCTATCAGGATATGGGGCCCCAATAGTAAATTTAACAGATGCGAGCACCTGTGTTTTGCCAAGCCTAGCCATCGCAGAACCATCAGGACCAGCATTCAAAACCCCTTTCAATAATGTTATTGGGCGATATTCATCCAATCCACGGCCATCCTCTCTTTTTCCCGATTTTATCATATTATCAATAACATCCTTTTTTAATAAATCCAATATTTCAGTCATCATCATCACCTCATTAATCACAAATCAAGCACAACTGATTCAGTTGGCTTATTTTTATATCCTTCTTCCAGTGCTTCCTTTTGAATCTTATATAGGTATTCTGTTGAATCCATTCCCATTTTCAATAACTCTTTAAACTTATCGATAGGCAGATCTCCTTCCATCTGGAGTAATAATACGTCTTTATTTCGATGTGTAAATGCCATTGCTAAATCAGCATTTCCTTGAGAATCCTCTATATAATTAAGGTCTAATACTAGTGTGTCCTCAATAATGCCTCCAGCAACCGCTGATACCATGTCTTTCATTGGTATCCCTGCATCTGCAAGAGCAACAGAAGCCGCAGTAACAGCAGCACACCGTGTACCTCCATCTGATTGAAGCACATCGATGAATATCTCAATCATAGTTCTTGGAAACTGCTCAGCTAAGATAACATTCTGGAACGTATCGCTCACTACCTTTGATATTTCAATACTCCTTCTCGAAGGTCCTGACCGGCCATGACCCTCCTTACCAGCAAAGGGCGCCATATTATATCTTGCCCTAACAACCGCCTTATGAGGATCAGCTATATGTTTTGGTAAACATTCTTTGGGACCATATACTCCAACAAGAATCTTATTATTGCCCCATTTTATGTATGCAGAACCATCTGCTTCGTTTATCACATGAGCCTTTATACTAATCTGTCTAAGATCATCAAATGCTCTGCCATCTACTCGTTTACCATTCTTTATTAATGGTCCTTCATAATCCATCTATATCACCTCAATATCATAAAATCTTTCTCATTATCCTGTCTTCCAACTCAATCATGTTCAATTGACTTTCTTCTTATTAAGATATTGTTCCATACGATTGGTTAAACCAGGAATATGCGCTTCCTTCACAACCTTACCTATGCTTTCTACAGCAAGCTCAACATTGCCATGAAAGCTTATCCAAACAAGTCCATTATTCCCAACTACAATATCACATCCTGTCTTATCCTTGATAAGTGAAATCATTGAATTATTCCTACCTAAAATTCTTGGAACCTTAACAGGGGGTACCTTAATAACGATTCCTTTACGCAATCTCCTAACATCATCTATTGTTATATTCTTAACCTCATCCACATGAGATATCTTAGCAGTAATAATATCATTATAATCCAGATCAAATCTTATGCCTCTAGAAGATATACTTACATCATATGGCATGTTCACAAATATATTATACCCTGAAAATCTAACATCTGATACCACTCCGATAATAAGATCACCTGGTTTAGGATCATATGGTCCTTTAAGCGGAATCAATCTCTTTCTTTTTATTCCTAATACTGTTGTGTATGTTTTACCATTTTCTATATATCCATAAGGCATCTGAACTGGTTTATCATATAAAACATCACCTGGTAATTTTATCTCATCATTCATCGTACCACCTCAAATATTAAGCTTATTAAGCATTTATACTCATTCAATGATTTTCGTCTCAACACTACCATGCGTCATCTTATTGATTCTATCATAGAATTCTAACTGCAACCCAGCAGGCATCTCAACAACTGCTATAAGAGAACCAGTATTTGTCCACTCTTCTTTCTTTATACCATACTCTTTTAAAATACCATACACACGAGTCGCTTGCTCAGCAGGAACCTTAACAGCAATCTTAACCTTTTCAAAATGGATTGGGAGAACTGGTCTTAATGCGTTAACAACATCCTTAACCTGAATCTCTGGTTGCTTAAAAGGATCAATATGAATCTTCACCTTCTCCAACGCATTCAACAATCTTACCTCTGGAATTGGTGCTTTTGTCCGTGGGTCAATCGCCTCACGCAAGATGATTGATATTATCTTTTTCTTCTTCTCTTCAATGAGTTTTTTACGCATGTCAGTAGTTAATGGTATCTCCCCATGTTTTATTATTTCATCTGCTATCCTATAAGGATCTGTTGTACCAAAAACAGACCTTAACACTTTTTCATCATATCTAATGCCTTTACGTGCATCCTTAAATATTTCATCTGTTATAAGTATCTTTGATATCCCTGGTATTTTACCTTCCTTGTAATCATACACAAGACTCTTATCAACATAAATCTCAAATCTATACCCTCCTTTATCATAATGAATCAACAATGCTTTATCTAACGAAGACATATCCTCACCTTACTATTTCCTATGCGTTATGTCTTACTACTTTAGCAGACGATTGAATCAAATAAAAATAAATAAACAATTAATTAACAAGGTATTTATTTATTTGCTCATGATTATTTGACGATTATCGTTTGTAGGTATTTTCTATTTTGTTTGTTAATCCCTCTTGCTTGTCTTTGTTATTTTTACAATTTTGCTCTTTTTGTTTATCTATTTCCTCTTTCTTTTTCGCTTGCTAAACCTTAATTTACTTGCTTTTTTTAATCTGTTAATTTAATCTGCTCTTTTGCTCATTTCATGCTCTTTTGCTCATTTCAGATACTTCTTTATTTCCGATTCTGTTAACACCTTAAACTTCTTTTTCTTCATAGTAGCATAAGCTATTTCTATATTAGACATTGTAAGTTTACTATCTTCTGATTTCTCCAATGCCTTAATAGATAATCTAATCAAATCATCAATACTCATAGTTTCCTTATAACTCTTGTTGAATATCTCCTCAACAATCTTCCTGCCAGAACCTATCGCACTCGCATGATACCCTAAAAGTGCTCCGCTGGGTTCTGCTTCAAATAATCTTGGTCTATCATCTATCCCACCAATCAATAATGATACCCCAAAGGGCCTAGCTCCACCATACTGGGTATATAACTGCATGACATCACACACATTTCTAGCGATCGTTTCAACATAAGGAGATTCATTATACATAACTTTATATTGTCGGACTTCATCTCTTGCCATATCTATCAATCGTCTCGCGTCTGCAACGAGACCGCTGGCTGTGGTCGCTATATGCTCATCCACGATAAATATCTTTCTCAACGATTCTGGAATAAGCAATTTTGATTGAATATTCTTGTATGCCACAAGAACAACACCCTCTCTTGATGTCGCGCCAATCGTTGTAGCGCCCAACTTAACTGCCTCTTTAGCATATTCTACCTGAAATAATCTCCCATCTGGGCTAAACACTGTTATCGCCCTATCATAAGCCTGTGGAGAAACTGGATACATTATATCACCTCTTATCTTTCCATATTATATTTCCATAACACAAATAAAATGCAGCCTATTGATACCTCAAATGTTTATTATGTTTTAATATGTAATGTTTATAAATATTTGCAACTTATTCAATTGCCTGGTTTGCTCATCTGGCTCCGCCTCCTCCACCTCCGCCTCCTCCTCCGGTCCCGCCAAATGAGCCAGAAGAATAACCATAACCAGAACTAGTAGGTGGGGCATAATGAGGAGTTACACTACTCGATAATGAACTCAGTATAACAGGATATGAATAAGCAGGATAAAACTTACTACTGGCTATCTCCTTCTTTGGCACTATTGTTTTCATAGCTTTGATTGTCTCTTTAGCAACACCAAAAGCGACAGCATACGTCATATAATAGTCCCATAATTTAACTGTTTGAGGAGGATGGTCACGAAGCAGTGAGAAATCACTTAAATATTTTTTATAATTAGTAAACTTCAGGTTCAATAATCTACCTTCCTTTGTCCATCTTGAAAACATCATCTTCTTAGACATACCTACAAATAACAGTATAAATATCAGGAAAAATACTATCCCGAATGCTGTCATTAATACATCCAAAAATATTGCAGTTAATTCGTTCATAAATACACCTATGACTATCATAGCAATTAATGAAAAGAATAGAAAAGAACTCATCACACTCTTAAACAAAACATAACCTGTTTCATCTATATACTTATTAACATTAGATTTGATTCCTGATTGCCATTTGTCAAACCAATCATAGAAAGACTTATTCTTAGATAGGTTTTTTATTACAGACATGGCAATCTTCCCAGAACTATCTATGTTTCCTTTCATCCAATAATAAACAGACAACTCGTGCGGTTTTAGATTGACTGGTTCCTTTCTTTTATTCAAAACAAATACAATATCTTCCTTCATTTTTCGTGTGTGCTGGATATCAAGATAACCCTTGTAAACTAATGAGAGTATAGTCGCTGACAACCCGCGTTCTATATGTTTGAACTCCCCACCTTCAACAAACATAATGGCTTCAGCAGGGGTGAACCCTTCGACTGGCTCTCTTTCATATATGCCATGATAACCTACTTCTATCCCAGAATACTCCCTGCCGTACTTCTTAAATAGATACACAAATATAACAAAAGGCGATACAAGGATTATAATCGCCAAGAACGATGTAAGATAACTGAGTTTTTTATAAAATAAGACCTTATTATACTCTTCCTGCTCGATTCTTATAATATCCTCTTTTGTATATTTATAATCATGGAAATAGTATCCATTATTATCAAACCAATCGTTTGGCATCAAAAGGTTTATCTCAAGATACGTATTTGTTGGTTGGTTGGTTGATAGAATTATCCTATCTGATTCGTTTTTTATTCTGATATCAATATCCCATGGATGAACAAAGTAAGCAGTATCTCTCACATAACCAGGAAGGATAATCACGACCGTAAGATTAGTAGGCTTATCCCATTCGTCACCCCATAATTTGTAATAGAATTGAGCTGTGTCATTATGAATTGCTATATAATATGTATCATATTCAAAATGAGCAGTGACAACCGAATGGCAGTTATGATCATTCAGCTCTAAAACAAGCTCCTGATCCCCTGAATATGATTCTTCGGGTGTATCATACCTGAAATCACACGAAGCACCTTTACAGTAACCTGTCGGATTTAATATCCTCATATCCACAGGTTTCTGAAGGTATAATTCATGGAAATAGTCATCGTAATAATGCTCATCACAATCATATAGATCATAGGTAATCTCTTCTGTCACATGAATGGAACCATTTGTGTTGAGTAGGTATTCTAGATGCGCACTAGGTATACTGTAATCCTTAGAATACGTAAACGCAGTCATCAAGATTATTAACGTGAGAAGAACATCTAATTTGAATGACAAAATAACACCACCACCTTTAACTTTCGGTTTATCTGATTTTACTTGAAATATTTTGCCTGAATTTTTACTTAATTTTTACCTGAATTTTTACTTAATTTTTTTACTTGGAACTTTTTACTTAACTTTTACTTGAAACTGTCCAAAAGATGCATTACTTGGCAGACTCCAAAAATCATCGATTACTATTCTGATGAACTTACCTAAGATCTCACAAGTTGCACCTCCCATAGTTACGTTATATCTAATACTATTTTAAATAGTATCGCTACCTAGTAACAATTTTATATTTTATGGTTCAAATTATATTTATGACAACGTTCATGTTTGAGATGATGGGGGCTGTTTATAATAAATCTGACCTTTTCGGTATAACCAAGGAAACGTTAAAAGAATGCAGACATAACATTGATGATAAACTCCTGAAAAAGACGTATGACGAATTCGTAAATGGGAACATTGATGAAAACTATTTTTGGAAAAAATTAAGTATGGACAATTATATGATGCCACGTAAATTGATTTTAGAAAAGATTGAAAACTCATTGAATAATGATTTTCTTGAAGTACTCCCTTCTCTTTCAGGAAATCGAATAGTAATTAAAGGAGATATTCCTCAAGAATGGGGAGAACATATCCTAGAATCTACAACAGTATCCTCGATGATACAATCGTATGTATTCTCAGGTAGTCTTGGCAAGAATGTTAATGATTCTGAATTCATCAAAACATTAATAAACAAGCTAGGTAGTTTGATATGCATCGAAACAAACAAAGAAAATTATATAAAATTAAGAGATGCAGGGGCAGATGTGATATTACTAGTAAGGGAACCAACTACGATTGATGGGTTAAATCCAGAGATAACAATAAGCAACCTTAGGCAGATAGAAGAGATTTTTAGGACATAGGAGATAAATAGGTTATTAATACGAAAGCGGGTGGAAATATGGAAGATGAGGAGAATGATAAGGATAAGCAAGAAACCATAGATAAATATGAATATGATTCTGTAATCATCATGAATCTTGAGGTCATTAACAAACAAGAACCATCAAAAATGATAAAACAAATACTGACTAATTTTGGAGAGATAATTAACTTTGACATGACAGATATATATAAAGATTTTATCAAGGGCAGGATAAATGAAACACGATTCTGGAGGCTGTTGGATATTAAGAATTATTCCAATATTAAGGAATTCATAATAAGAGAACTTGATGACCAATTAGAAAATAAATATAATATATTAACTGAATTGACGCGAATTTTTAAGATAAACATAATCCATGAATTTCCAAAAGAATGGTTTGATGAGATATCAGAAAAAAATAATATTACTGGTATATCATTAAAGGATATCAACGAAGAGCCTTACTCAAAAGGATTCTATAATCAAATCATAGAAAATATAAGAACCAATACAGGAATAGAAGATAAGATATTATTAATAGACAATGATATCTCGCGTATGAAAAACACTGATAGTCTTAAAATAAAAACATGTTTGATCCTCAACAAGCCGCTCGTAAAACCTGATTGGTATCCAAACATACTGGCCCCTGATTTTTCAAGCCTTACCAATATTAAAAAAGCCATTCAATATTTTTAAATTTTTATCATTTCTATTGTTTGTTGGCTTTTCTGTTAAGTTTGATATAAATAAGATATAACACAGGAAACTTACAAAAAGAAAATTTTACAAAGAAAAACTTTACAAAATAAAAAAAGAGATGTCAATATGGTATTAGTATATAAGATAAAAAAAATGAATGCTCAAGAATTGAAACACATCATCCCAATAGATTACTCATATAAACCAGAAACAAATAAAAATTATGTTTATTTTGCAGTAGATAAAAAACAAGATTACATAAAAATATTAAAAGACATTAAAAAGAAGATGCAAATACAACAAAAAGATGTCATTACCCTTGCAGATAAAAAACTTAAAAAAATAGAAAAGAAGCCACATAGCATAAAGGAGATACTTAAAAACAAAGGTATCAATATAGACATTTCATCTTTTGAGGTAATAAAAGACATAGCAATAATTGATATTCCGAAAAAGCTCAATATTAAAAAGGAAACAATGAATGAAATTGCTGATGCAATCATGAGAGTTCACCCTCATGTTAAAACTGTCTTACGCAAGGCAAGTGCGATGGAAGGAGAATGGAGGGTAAGAAGATTAGAACTGATAAAAGGAGAGGAGAAAACAATTACAACATACATTGAAAACGGATGTAGATTTAAGGTAGACCTTTCAAAGATGTATTATTCAACACGGCTATCTCCAGAACGCATGCGGATTGCCAAACTTGTTCAAGAATCCAAAAAGAACGAACAGATACTAATTCCATTTGCGGGATATGGGCCTTTTGCCATAACGATAGCTAAATACAACCCATCATGTAGAATTGCTGGAATTGAAATAAATCCATATGCTGTAGAATATTTTAAAGAAAACATCAGACTAAACAAACTTGAAAATATCGATGTATACGAAGGTGATGCGCGGGCAATAGTTAAAACCAAATTTAATAGTTGGGCGGACAGGATAATCATGCCTCTCCCAAAAAATACAATTGATTACCTATCGGATATAATCATAGGAGCAAAGGGTGAATCTATCATTCACGTATACGCATTCTCAGATAGAGAGAGGATGTTTAAAGACGTTGAAGAAAAACTAGATAAAAAGATAGGAAAGGAATATGATTATCAAATCATCAATAAAAGAATAGTAAGACCTTATTCTCCATTTGTATCTCAAGTTGTTATGGATATTAAAATAAGACGAAAAAATAGGCAACTTTAACCCTTGTACTATCATTATTGGTAAAAATTTTTAATTGTAAACAAACAAAGAAGAATACAAAAGGATTATAAACATGATTATACATAAAATAATAACATTAAGTAAAATCAGAAACGTGAATTTAAATTTAGGAGCATATTACATGAACCTGCGGTTCATGGCTATCCAGAAAAACTGGATATTACATGGTTTATACTTTATACTCAATCAAGAGATATAACAATATGGTGATTTTATGAATAAGGGATTGAAAAGCATATTTACTAAAAAGGATATGGAATTGCCTTTTAACAAGAGCAGAAAAAGAAGGTTCAATGACTTTATTAAAATACCTCTTCTGATAGGCATGCTAGGTTATACAATAATGACGTCTACTAACTGCGCTGGAAAACTTGAATATAGAAGGAATGATATTATTGAAAAAAAGAAGGTTGGATACATCAAAAATAATGATTTCAGAATGTTCTTCAAAAATTTCCTTAAGCTAGCACGCAAACAACATCATGCTAAAAAGGTATGGGTACTGATTCAAGATAAAACTGACCTTAATAAATTAAGAACAGATCTCTATTACGCACTTAAAAAAGAAAACTACAAAATCACAGATTATGATGAGATTGATGGCATGTCAATATTAAACATAAAAAGAGAAGGAAAAGAGTACAGTTTAAAGATAATATTTGGTAAATCATATAAATACATTTACTATGGTAGTATTGGGCAAGGATCAATAATATCACAACCAATAATTGGGTATAAATGTGCAGTGATCAAAGCTGAAATAAACGAAAAATAACAATAAAAATCAATCATCAAACATGAACAAGGTCGTTTGTCCGCTATACTTCTTTTTCTTTTCTTCTTCTGGATCTCTTGTTTCTAATTTGATATTAAAATTCTGTTTGAGTTCTTTGTCTTCTCTCTCAAGCAATGTCAGGGGTATTTGATTGAGAGCTTCTTTATGCACGTTATCATTTTGCTCTAGAATATTAGCTATCTCCATCGAACGAATGATTACATCTCTCGGTATCCCAGCGAGCTTAGCAACATGAATACCATAACTCTTATCTGTCCCGCCCCTTACAAGCTTATGTAAAAATACTACATCGGCACCAGAATCCTCAACAGCAACATTATAATTAACTATATTATCATATTTTAAAGATAATAAATTTAATAGATGATAATGCGTTGCAAACATGGTTTTACACCTTATTTTGGTAGATAGATATTCTGAAATCGCCCACGCCAACGCCATGCCATCATAAGTTGATGTGCCCCTTCCAATTTCATCAAGAATAACCAGTGACCGTTCTGTTGCATTATTGAGGATGTTAGCCGTTTCTACCATTTCCATCATAAATGTTGATTGGCCTCTCGTTATATCATCCCTTGCCCCAACACGTGTGAATATTCTATCAGTAATTCCTATTATAGCTTTTTCAGCAGGGACGAAACTACCCATGTGAGCCATCAGAGTTATCAAAGCAATCTGCCGAAGAATAGTTGATTTGCCAGCCATGTTGGGACCGGTAACAATCGCCACCAATTCTTTGTTATTAAGATGAATATCATTAGGAATAAACGCATCCACCATTCGTTCAACAACTGGATGTCTTCCTTTATAGATATCAATAATGTTCTCCTCTGTTATAACAGGCCGTGTATAACCATACAATCTAGATACATAAGATAATGATTGATATGTATCAAATTCACCTAACCATAAACTCAATCTTTTTATCACATCACTATATTCTGAGATTTCATCTAATATTTTCATAAAGAGATTATACTCTACAGATTTTATCCGTTCTTCTGCATTAAATACCATTGCTTCCTTTTCTTTGAGTTCAGGAGTTATGAACCTTTCACTGTTTAACTGCGTCTGCCTACGGATATAGTAATCTGGAATTTTGATTTTACTAAGCTGTGATTTTGATATTTCAATATAATATCCAATTATTTTATTATAGCCTACTTTGAGCTTTGACAGACCTAATTTTTGACGCTCTTCTTGCTCAAGTTTAGACAACCATGACTTTGTATTATGAATTACCTCTCTCAATTCATCAAGTTCCTTACTATAACCTGACTTGATTACATTGCCATCACGAACAAAGGATGGAGGATCATCATTAATACCCTCATCAATTATCCTTTCTATCTTATCCAATATTTTAGTATCAATGTTTTCTGGGCCTAATAATCTTCTTGGTAATCTGTATTTCCTTGATAACGTATCAGACAAATCCTTTTGACTTCGCTTCTGCATTGTTATCGTCAATATTTTGATAAGTGATTTAAAATTCACTAACGAATCTCTAAGAGCAATGAGATCACGTGGTGAAGCAGTACTTAAGCTTATTCGCGTCGCTATTCGCTCCAAATCATAAAATCCTTTCATAGATTCTCGAATCTTGTCAAGAAGTATCGGATCTCCTACCAATGATTCTACACAATCTAATCTTTCCTCAATCTTATTGATGTTCTTAATAGGTGATAAAACCCATTTCCTAATCATCCTAGAACCCATAGGGGTTATAGTTTCATCTATCACTGATAAGAGCGTTCCATGTTTAGATCCATCTATTTGATTCTTCACCAAATCAAGATTCCTCTGAGTTATAGCATCAACTATCATATCGTTCCCTGGAGAATAATATGAAATCTTATTGAGATGTTTAATCGGTTTGCCAAGAAGGGTATACTCCATATAAGATAACAACCCCCCAATCGCACTCAACGCTAATGGTTTATCTCCTATTCCAAACGCAGCAGGATTATCTACATTGAGATGTTTTTTAATAAGATATTTTGCATTTTCAACATCAAATTTGTAACTTTCAATATAGGTTGGTTTTATACCATACTCATCTATCAGCTTCTTTCTCAATTTCTCCCTCAATCCATCACCATTTGATTTATCATCTGGGAGAAGTAGTTCCCTAGGTGAAAATCGTTCTATCTCAGTATCGACATCATTAAGACTGTCAAGCTCTGTCGCATATAACTCACCTGTTGAAAAATCAGAGATTCCTATACCATATACATGATTATCTCCCTTCTCCTTTGACGGTCCTACGATGGATAAGATATAATTGTTATTCTTACTAAGGAAATTTGACTCAAAAAGAGTTCCTGGTGTAACTACCCTAACAACACCTCTTTTAACCAATCCCTTAGCTTTCTTCGGATCCTCAAGCTGTTCACAGATAGCAACCTTATATCCCTTTACGATAAGCTTGCTTAGGTATGTATCCAAAGCACGATATGGTATCCCAGCAAGAGGTGCTTTCTTATCCCCTTTCCCACGAGACGTTAGCACTATTTGAAGCTCTCTTGAAACTATCTTCGCATCATCGTAAAACGTCTCATAAAAATCTCCCATCCTGAACAAAACTAAGCAGTCAGGGAATTTATTCTTAACATCCCAATACTGCCTCATGCCAGGAGTAAAATTAGAACTAACCATAAGTTAGATTATATATAAAATGGCTTAAAAAGGTTGCTAAATCATAGCAATTAGAGTAAGTGTTTAAAATTTTCCTATTATCCTTATTTTTCATTATGCAAAGCAAAAACCATTTGTATCCAGTCAGATTGGCTTATATTGGTTTTTATTGGGTTGGTTCTTTTTTTGTTTTGTTTGGTTTGGTTGATTGGTTGGACTTGGATTGGATTGATTTGGTTTGGGGCTTGGTGATTTGTTTGTTGGGTTTGTTTAGTTTTTGTTTGGGTTCTTTTTTGGGTTGGGTCGGAATTGGGTTGGATTGGTTTGGTTTTGTTTGGTTTGGGGTTTGATTGGGTTGGTGATTGGATTTGCCATCATAAAATTGGCGAATAAATGAGAAGGGTTTTACGCGTTGTTCCAACACCTTAAAATCATAAAAATCAGTTGAATTAAATATAAAAAATTTAAATGTTTACTATATATATCGCGCTCGCATAGATTTCACATCGGTGGTATCTTAAACTTACCTGATTTCAACATCTTCTGGATATTACCGCGCATACTACGATTCCTTTTCATCATATTCAACATCTTCCTCATCTTTTCAAATTCCCTTATCATAGATTTCACGTTTTCTGGTGGGACCCCTGAGCCTTTTGCTATTCGCTCTATACGGGTACGTGAATGCTTAATAAGATTGACATCTTTTTTCTCATCAGGAGTCATTGAGTTTATCATCGCCTCATACCTTTTGAGTTTGAGCTCGCTCTGATCCATCAATTCTTTCGGCACATCAGGCGCGCCAAACATTCCCATAACTTTCTTAAGTGGACCCATCTTCTTAGCTGCTTTTAGTTGCTGATAAAACGTTTCAAAATTAAGCTCTTCTATGGATTCTGGTTTTATTTGCTCTTCCTCAGCAATCTTCTTTGCTTTTTCAAGCAGTGATTCAAAATCAGGGATACCCAACAACCTACCAACGAACTTTTTAGAATCATAAACCTCAATATCTCCTATTTTCTCACCATGACCTAGAAATGCAATATGCGCACCTGAATGTGCTACAGCACTTAACGCACCTCCTCCTTTTGCACTACCATCAATCTTAGTCACAATAACCCCATTAATTCCAATAGCAGTATTAAATTGTTCTGCCTGTTTACCCGCCACCTGACCTATATCTGCACTAACTACAAGGAACTTTTTATCCGGCTTAAACTCATCATTAATGATACGCAACTCCTCAACGAGCTTATCATCAAAAGCACTCCTCCCTGCAGAATCTAGAAGGATCACATCCTCCTTTGCATTCTTCAAAGCATATCGAACTATCGTTCTGACATCTGTTTCACCTTTAATACCATAGAAAGCGCAAGGGACCTGCTTTGATAATTGCTCCAGCTGTTCATAAGCAGCGGGTCTATCAACATCACATGCCACCAAAGCAGTGGTAAGCCCTTTTGACTTATAATAATAAGCCAACTTAGCTGCTGTCGTTGTTTTACCAGACCCATACAAACCGCATAGGAGAATTTTCTGTTTTCTTAGTTCAGGTTTATAGGACTCACCAAGAAACTTTACAAGTTCATCATAAACAACCTTAAGGACATGCTCTCTCATTGTTAAGCCTTTTAATAACCTTTCATCAAGAGCATTTTTCTCAATCTGTTTAGTCAATTCAAAAACCAATTTAACATTAACATCTGCAGATATTAAGACACGTTGGAGTTCTTTCACAACCTGTTTAACTACTCTTGCATCTACTATCGGTGCGCCTGAAATCCGCGCAAGAATATTTCTTAATCCCCTCCCTAAATCCATTTAATCACTCATTGTATCTAAATAATTCATCAATCATTTCATCATCCATCACAAGCCAAACCAACCAAACCAAAGAAAAAAATTAATCAACCAGCAAATTGCAAAACCAACATCGCTTAATGGTCAATCCCACAAAAAACAAAAAAGTTACTTCAATCTGAATGTTGAGCATTATCAACCGATTTGATAACTATAATTTAAAAATCAAATTTTAAAAATCAATCGCTTAGCGGTTCAAAACAATAGCAGCCTTATGGCATATCAAATACATCGCGTAGTACAAAGGAGCCCTGACTGTTTTACCTATTGGTATTGGAGCAAATGTTTGGTCATTAAGGACCAGTTTTGGAACCTCCTCAATTATCTTTATCTTGATTTCTTCACTCCCATCAACACCTGTCTTGCCATAACCTCCAAAAACAACAGCATGTTTCAGAGGATCAAATTTATCAAGGGCAGATACCTTAAACTTAACTGCGCATAAACTGCTACCACCATGAAGTGTATTAGGCACTCTTATAAGTCGATGGATATCAGTGGTCACTTGAGTATCAATATCATCAGAAAACCTGATACTTACCTTATTGATTACCTCTTTTAATTTATCCTTATTATCCATTACAAGAGACCAATTACCATGCGCTAATGTTCGATGCCATGCATCAACAAAATCCTTTACCTTAGCTTTCCGTGGCCTAAACATCTCTGGATGATTATAAACATATTTTGCAATCCTCCCACGCCACCCTTTCTGATTCGTATCTGGGCCTATGTATCTCCCTTTACCTTTATCATAAATGAACGCATTCACATCCAACATAGTCCCCTGTATGTAATCAACTATCTGCCTTCTTGCATCTGAACTAAGTTGTATAACCCTGTCATCATTAAGATGAACATGATACCCTTTCCCTCCACTAAAGTTTATAGATAAATCCTTCTTTGAATATCCAAAATCAGAAATAAGGAATTCCTCAATTAACCTTATCGTCCTATTCTTAACCTCTTCTAACTGTTCTTCGGTAGGGAATCTTCGCCCACCAAGATCAGCATCCAAATCAAATACAATATCAGCACCTTGCCAATTCTTAGCTTCCATTGGTCTGTTGGATGGAAATTCATAATAAGCAGTAGAATAAGAGATATATAAAGGAGTATCTTCAATTAAATACGTCCTCAATTTATCAACGGAATCAAAAGACATGTGGCGCACAGCAATCTTTTTTTCCCAATTGCCAACCCCAAACTCCCTTTTATCAATATCAGGAACACTAACCACATACCTTTTATAAAATTCAGAAAATTTATATTTAACAAACTTTATCGTATCCCAAACATCTTTGCTCTTATTTTCTTTACTTATCATAAAAATCACTCATAAATCATTTTTAAGTTTTTTGCTTTTTATTTTTACTCTTCTTGTTTTTATCTATCATAGATGCTTTCTTTCTATATTTTAATGGTGAAGAAATACCACATTCTGCTACGCATAATCCATATGTTTTCATACTTTTACAGCTAGGCATACCATAATTCCTTTTGATAAGATAATCCAATTGATACTCTGTTATATTAATGTCAAAATTTGGTGCTAATGAAAATAATCTTATTATCGAATCTTTGCTCATCTTTTTTTTATTGAGATAAACTGCGAGCGCCCATCTTTCAATATGAGATAATTTTTTATGTGCTTTTAAATCATCGATTAATCTTTTGATACAAGGGGGGATAGAATATTTAACATTTGCATCTGCTGGTTTGGGCAAATTTGATTCAATTTCTTTCTGAAGCTTTTCTGATAACCTTATTATATTATCAGGTAAAGATACATTCCTTGGTAACATAGCCACGCGTTTATGTATTGCCTGCTCGATAAGAAAATATCGTTCATTTTCAGTTATATATACATACCCACCATACAACTGTTTATTGCTTAACGAATACTTTGAAATATTCGGAGCTATAGAAACATACTGCGTATAATGAATTTTATATCCAATTTTGGCCTTTATGAAATCAAGATTCAAATCATCAAGCAGACGTGAAACATACCGTATAAGCTTTTCATCTCTCTCATCAGAACGAAAATATTTCATACACCTTTTCGCATAATAACTAGAAAATCTACTAGTATAATAAGGGTTATCCAACAGGGATAATAACATTCTAGATATTGGATAAATCAACAACTTTTTTTTAATATCATCATCCGACAATGCAGTGAAAGGTTCCATCTTGATATCCGTCAACCTTTTATTCTCATAATCTTTTCTTGTAATCCCAGTAAAGACAAGTTGATACGCAGAATTGATTATCTGACTATCACTAAATACATTAATATTTTTAATAAACGATTTGATATCATCATCCTTACTTACAAAAGGATATTTTGCATAAAAGATTAGTTCTTCTCTTCTCATGATATCGCCTTTGATAACATTGAAACGATAAATTCAATAAATCTGATAAATCCGACAGATTCCTATTAAAATCGTATTATAAATTATTCATTTTTTTCTATCATGTTATCAATCATTTTAGAAATTTCAACCTTCTTCTTACTCATTTTATTCACATCTCTCTTAACCTGTTTTAACGAAGAGGATGCATTAATGAGTTCTTTTACTTGTTTATCACCTTTAAGCGACCGAAGTAAATTTATCTTTTTCTGTATCTCTTTTAACTGGTAAAGAATACTATTCTTTTCGTTATCAACCTCTTTCATCAAAAGAAGCATATTCTTGAGATTATCTTTTACTGCTATGAGTTGATTATATTCTCTGGATAATGTTTCAAGTTCTTTTATTTTTTTATCAAAGCCAGCTGTATTCTTTTTAATCAAATCATCGGATTTCTTTATGGTTTCATTCAAGTTTATAATATCATTAGCTACGCTCTTACGTAGATTTTCTAATGAATTATTATAATAAATTACTTGTGATTTCAATGAATTGTAATTTTCAATGAAAGGAGAAATCTCACCTATCATTTTATCCATCTCCTGTTTAATCTGATCTACAGAAATTTTTAAATCAGACTTCATCTTATATACATGGTTCAATAGAACATCAAGATCATTCTTAATCTTATTCGTTTTCTTCTCAATCCTTGATACATCTTTGATAGATTCCTTTGCCTTTTTATAATCCAACAGTAATTTATCTATGTGTTCTATATCCTTCTCGACTTGCCCTGTTAATTTACGAATGTCTGACATTCTAAGTTTAAGATACGAATCATTTAATTGTTTCAATTCATAGGAAAGTTTTTTCTTTCTTCCTTCCACGTCATTTATCTGCTTTCTTATTTGGGCAATCGTCCCTGATAACTTATCCAACCGATTATTAAGTTTATCGATATAACTATTTACATTTTTCGCTTTAAATTGTTTTACAAAATTATTGATTTCATTCTCCTTATTAACTATTCGGCTTATCTTATATTCCAGCCCTTTCTTCATAATTACAAGTTCATTTACAACTTCGTTAGATTTATAAAGGGCGGGTAGGAGATTATTCATTTCTGAAACACGTTTGTTTATCTCTTTTATATCCATTTCCAATTCCGAATACCTATTAAACATATTGCTTATTTTTTCATCAAATTCATCTCGTATCTTATTTATCGTCCTTATTTGCCTATGTTTTTTCTCAAAATCATCAAACTTCGATTGCAATCTGTTTAACTCACCCACCGATTTACTAATCTTCTCTTCCAATTCATCATAACTGATTTTGATACGCGTGAGTTCCATTCTAGGAGCTTCTATATATTCACTAAGTTTTTTCTTAGCTTTTCGCAACTTATCTATCCTATCATACAAGTCACCGTACTGTTTATCAAATGTCTTAAGAAATTTTTTAATCTCAGATTCTGATTTGGATACATCCTCTGCATGCATTTCAACAGTTGAAATAAGCCTTGCAACCTGTGAAGATAATAGTTGTATCTGCTCTCCAACATTACCTATCCTCTTTAATATCTCTTTTTCTGATTTTGCAGTCCATACCAGATACGCATGGGTGAACTGATATTTGATTTTTATAATTCCCTGACTTTCAAGAATTGATGACCAGTCCTCAACAACATCTACCGGTAAACCCAATAATGCAGCTGCATCTTCTATTTCAATCTTCTTCTTTTCATGAATCAATCGTATTAACGAATCTATACCTGTAGTTATCAGAATATCACCTGTTGCCATACAGTATGAATAGATTATAAGAATTATAAATATTACTATTGTTTAGTATAACAATGAAAATAAGCAAAACCAGCAAGAATCCACTTGAAGTAATAAAAGAGCAAAACCTATTACTAAAACGATTTGGTGAGAAAGGATTAGTAGTATATAGGTTAATAGGAGCCGAAACTACTATCGGTGAGCTTATGGACGTAACAGGGCTCAATGAATCTGAAATAATGAAAATCCTTGAATTTATGGAAGAAAATAGGATGATTGACATCATAGGAGAACAGGCCAAAAAAGCAAAGGAAGAAAAGGAAATAAAAGAAACAAAAAGCATTAACGAAATACCGCAAGAGGAGGGAGAAGAAGAGGAAGAAATAAAGCCCACAAAACCTCCCAAAGATCTCGTAGGAGAAAAACCAAAAAATAAACAAGAAGAGGAGGGAGAAGAAGAGAGAGAGGGATTTAGAGAGACATTATCACCAATCGAACAAATGATTTATGATAAATTCGGCAAATCAGGTGTTAAAGTATATAATATGATAGATGGTGAAAAGACCGCAGAAGAGATACTTAAAGAGGCAGGAATAAGTGAAGTCCGACTCGTAGAGATACTCGAATTTTTAGATAGTCAAGGGATAATAAAACTAGAAAAACCAAGTGAAAGAAAACCCAAGATAAATGAAATCGCGCCGATAACCGCTAGAGCTGAGGAGGAGGTTACAACAGAAGTTCCAACAAAAGAAATAATCCCTATCGATGTACCAATCAAGACAAAACTTAGCTTTTTAAAAACGATGAAACTCAAAATGGATTTGAGGTTTAAATTAGGCAAGGATAGCGTTAAGATTTATGATAAGATAAACGGAAAGAAAAATGTTATTGACCTTGCAGTTGAAGATAAATTATCTATATACTTTATCGATGCAGTGCTTGAATTCTTAGCAGACAGAAACGCCGCCATGTTTAAAACCCTTAAAAGAGAAGAGATAAGAGAGAGATATGGTAATGAAGGTCTTACAATATATAAAAAATACGGCAGAGATGGTATATACATATATGAACTTATAGGAAAGATCCCGTCATTTAGAGAATTGGTGAATATTAGCGGAATGAATCCTGAACGCGTTGTTGATATATTTATTTATATACATAAAGTATTAGACATTGATCTCCCAGTATCAAGAGATATGTTATACAAAGAATTAGGATTGTGAATTTAATTCTTCATCCGTTCTAACTTATGGACAGCCATATCTTCAAGAACTTGCTTCTCATAAACTGGATTCGGTTTTAAATCAACATCACTAAGTTGAACCAAGCCAAGAATATCAATAGATTTGGCCAAGAGTTCTTTTTCTTCTTTTTCACTATTTTTACTCTCTACTATGATGTAAAAAAACTGAGTTATTTTTTTTATGCCTGCTTTTTTGATTGCCGTATCGAAATTATCATCACAAGCAAGCCATAATAAGAATTCATTACTATAATCAACTGCTCGGTTCGTTCTGTTATTAAATGCGTCCTTTGTATTAATATATGCCTGAAGCAATTGCCTTTCAGATACAATAATTTCTGGATTCACCAATTGGATTATCATTTCTATTTTTCCAAAATCCTTCTTTAACCTATGCAAATTCAAGAACAATTCATTTGGTTTCTGATTTGAAAGAGCTTTTTTTATTATCATATGATTACTTCATCACAATAGTTTTATAAAGATTCAGCGAATAAAAATCAAAAACATACGAGCCCGGAGGGATTTTTGGGCCATATTGAGATTGATTCTCAATATGAGAACCCTCAACCTGCTGGTTTCCTCTTATTCACCACTCTTAATATCATCAGATTAACTTCTTTTGCTCTTTTTACGTTTCTTGTCATTTCTCGTTACATTTCTTCTTGATCCTTTTTCCGTTCCTCCTTTTTAGTGCAGGTTTTTCTTTCTTGTAAGAAAGAAAAATGTGCTCCGAAGCCAGCCGCGCTATCCAGGTTACGCTACGGGCCCGCAACAAATACATTTTATCTTTATAAATATTTAAATGTTTCAATTTTCCAAATTGAAATTTAATTGATCAATCTTTCGCCTTAGCATAACAAATTTCTTTCTGGTAATCCATACTGACTAATTTCAATATCTTGTTTTCTTCGATCTCTTGGCATGACTGATTCATGTGCGTTATACTAGCTAAATCTATCAAACAATCATTCTTAATAGACTTGCGATCAATCCTTTTACATATATCAACTAAACTGTTTATCTGTACTTGGTATGATTCATCATTTTTCTTTTTATACATTTCTTGATTGGCAGCTACAACCGCTATCATATGATAACAATCATTATTGAATTTTTCAACGTCGTTCTCACATATATCTAAAGCAATAGATGGATTATCTGGATTAATCATATACTCATAGCTTGCTTTTCTCATGTAACAGTAATCTTTATTATATGCATCATGATACTGTTCACAATCTTGTTGGGGTGATAATCCAGTACAACCACTAATACTTATAAACGCAAATAAAGCGAATGCAAACGCGAGGATAATTATTATATAAGTTTTCATTAATCTCATCTCCATATTATCATTCCCAGTCAATCAAATAATTATCAAACATACACAATATCAAATCATCAATCATTTCATCATTCATCATCAAACCAGCCTCCCTCAAAATCCAACATCCTCGACGAAAAATCAACCAAGCCCCAAACCAAATCCAATCACACAATCCCAACCAAAAACCAAACCAATCAAACAAACCAAATCAATCCAATCCAAGTCCAACCAATCAACCAACCCAATCACCAATCCCATCCGACCACAAATCAATCCAATCAAACAAACCCCGGTCCAAGAAAAAACAAAAAATCATTACCTTCCAGTCATCTTATGACTCTCAAACATCCTTGGCTTATTCAACAATCTAAGGACCACTCTTCTAATACTCTCTGGTGGATAACCCAATTTAATAAATCTCGTATGGCCTCTAACCCCTCTTCCGCTCGCAGACAACGTAATAAGACCTAACATTTCTAAATCATTCAAATAATCTCTCAACCATCTAGATGTTCTCGGATGTTTAGAATATTTCTTACATAACTTCTCATACATTTCGTATACCTCGCCTGAAAACAGCACATCATTTTCACCATATTCACCTATCTTACGATACCTACTTCCTTCTAGCATCAAATTTGCTATTGCTAACAATACTAACTGTTGATGCTCAGGTAATGTTGATATGATTTCAGCTGCTAGGTCTTCTTCAACACTCCTTCTCGCATCCACAACCTCTTTATCAGTCACCTTACTTTTATTTTTATCATCTGATATCTCACCTGCTCTTAAAAGTAGTCTTAGCCCATATCGTGCATCACCCGTCTCCTGAGCTGTGACTGCTGCTACAAGATTAATCGCTGAATCAGTAACTGCCTTCTTCTTAAAACCTATCACTGCCCTTTGTTTGAGAATTACTTGAAGTTGAACAGCAGTGTAAGGGGCAAATATCATTTCCGTCTCGTAAAGACTGCTCTTACTCCTCGAATCCAGACTGTCTTTAAAAGATAATTTGTTTGATATACCTATCATAGATACACTTCCATTCTTAAGTTCATCATTCGCTCGTGTTAGTGAGTAGAGCAAATCATCGAGATCCTTTACCATATCAATTTCATCCAATACGATTACCAAACGAATCTTCTTCTTATTTATCCATTTTAATAATTTCTCATAAAGGAATGGCAATCCAAACCCTGACTTGTTCAACTCTGGCATGAATGTTTTTGCTATCTTCTGGACTACCCTATATCTTGTGTTATACATCCTACAATTAACATAACACATTTTAGCGGTCTCTTTTCCCATGTCTATGAATTTAACCATTACATGTTTTACTGAGGCTGTTTTACCAGTACCTGTTTTGCCATATATAAAAAGATTATGTGGTTGCTGATCATTCAATGCAGGAGAGATAACTTTCATGATTTTCTCTATTTCCTTCTCTCTGAAAGGAAGGATTTCAGGGATATAATTAGGCGATAGAGCATCCCTATCTAAAAATACAGTAGGCTTGGATAGTATTTCATCAAAGCTAGGCATAGAAAGGTTTATAAGTAAAAGGCTTTTTAATCTTTATGTTCTATAAAATAACATAACAGAATATTTAATAAGAGGTGAGTAATATGGGAATATTGGAAAAGCTTACTGGTGGTTTTGGAGGAAATAAAAATATGAACATCGAAGAATATATAGATACAATGGAAATGGAAGAGATTGATGCACTACATGAACCAGCAGATATGTACATCAAACCAATCGCTCTAGAAAGAGTTGAAGACGTTGATGTTATTATAGATGAACTTAAAAAAGGTAATATAGTACTTCTAAATGTATCAAGAATGATACGCTGGCCATCAAAACTCAAAAATTGTATAACATCACTTAAAACCTTTTCAACAAAGATAAATGGAGATATTGCTAGGATAGACGATGATAAGATTATGCTAACTCCTAGAAGGATCAAGATTATTAAAAAGACAAAGAAAAGATAAATAATTAGATTTAATTCATTTATTTATTCAGTCTATTAGCTTTAAGTATCTTATTTATCTCGCTGAACAAGCCAGTCAATACCTTTGATTCTCTTTTACTTATTATCGTTCGACCAATGATATTATGAAAAGCCTGTTTCATTTTTGACGGGAAAGTCAATCTGTCAGACATTAGTTCTACAAGATTATCATACATCTTAAATAGAACTTGTTTATCATCATATGATGCAATCTTATATCGCGTCTTCACATTTTCAATACCCTTTACCTTATCCCTATTTCTCATTTTACTTACTTCATATAATACAACAGCAACTGCATGTGATAAATTCATAACAGGGTATTCTTCGGATGTTGGGATATACATGAATGAATCACATAAACCATATTCCTTATCATTAAGGCCTTTGCTCTCCCTACCAAAAACAATTGCAATCTCATTACTCTCTGATTCCCTTATAATACTTAATATTTCACTGATAGGCCTTGAGACCCGATAATTTTTCTCATATCTTACTGGAACACCAGTAGTCCCAATAATATATTGACATCCTTTAACAGCATTTTCTAACTTATCAACGATATTTGCATTATCTAATATTCTTCTTGCATGTTTAGCGAACATATAAGCAGTATCATCAAGGGCTTTGGGCTTAACCAAGTATAGATTATCAAAACCAAAATTAGCCATAACCCTTGCAACTGAACCTATATTGATAGGAAATTCTGGTTCGACCAATACTACCCTAACATTAAACTTGATTCTAACCACCCCAGGCATATCTCCTCTCATCAAATCCCTATTATTTAATTTTTACAATTCTCTCCGAATAGGTAAACATTTTGTTCCTTTAATAACATACAACACCTCAAAAAACAGAGCCCTCTTAGATATGATTGATAAATCTAGGTTCTTAGAACTTGAAAACCTAAACAGATCATCAATATCATTATTTGAACTAACCAGTAGATAAAAAACACCATTATCAGTTAAATGATTATTAACATGAGCCAAGAACCTATCTATGATCTCCCTGCCTTTGATCCCTCCATCTATATCAATATCCTTTTTATCATCACTTCGCTTATATACTGTTATGTCCTGCTGGGTATCTGATAGAGATTCAATAGGAACGTATGGCGGATTGAAAACAATTATATCTTTACCTCCACAAGGAACCTGATCAAATAAATCTGATTGAAAGACTTCCATTTTCATATTATTCAATCGTGCATTCATCTGAGTAAGTTTAACTGCAGATGGATTAATATCTACAGCAGTTACATCAAAATACTCTGCTAATAAAAGGCTTATTAACCCGGTACCACAACCTAACTCAAGCGCTTTTGATTTTACTTTTTCATAATTTTTATATTCAACAGAACATTCACTAAGAGATTCACCTAATTCTTCTTTTAATGTTTCAAATAAAAGAAATGTATCCTCTGATGGGGCATACACACTATCATTTAATTCTAAGTGATAACCATACATATCAACAGTCATATTATCAACACGCTCAAATCAATCTCACAAGCAGATACAGGCATCTGAATTCCAAATTTTTCCAATACATTTGGATGAACCTCCCCAATAAATCCAATCTCTTTATCATCAACAACGACATTCGCACATCGCCCAGGGATAAATGTCGGATGATTCATTCTCTTTATTTCTATATGATATCCTAATAATTTCATCGTCTTTGTTAAGATACGTTTTGTATCGGTAAAGGTTATCGATTCACCAGACATGATGAATGAAAACATTTTATGGTTTACAAATATATTCTCATTCCTATCTGTACTACCTCTTCTAACAACATCAGAAATCTCAAATAATTTTATTGGGTATGACCTTTCCCTATTAATACTTAATGAGCGAAGGAGTTCTGGTAGAAGCCAATATCTTACCATATTAACCTCTGTCGCTTTTGCTTTACTTATTCGCACATACACTTTACTATCAGGCATATAATTTGTCATATCAAATTGATATATTTTTGATGTTAATCCAAGAGTAAATGTTTCAAGGAACTCAAAACCAATCATAATCTCTCTCATACGGTCTATCATAATTT
Organism: Microcaldota archaeon; assembly: GCA_021163645.1. GTDB lineage: Archaea > Micrarchaeota > Micrarchaeia > Anstonellales > JAGGTN01 > JAGGTN01. The sequence continues at coordinate 27,234 of JAGGTN010000017.1, forward strand.
CCTGATTAAATATATTTCCTATTGTAAATACAGGGCTCATTCGTGGCTCCAACCTATCATAAGTATAGGCCCTTCCTATATCATCAACGACATCTATTGGATGGATGATATCCACACGATACGGAGGGATTAATATCTTATTCTGTTTGATTATATAACCCATCTTCACAAGAAAGTTGTTCATTGTTTTTTTATCCATCTTATCAATACCCAATATTTCAGATACATATTCTGGTTTGACATCAATACTCTCATAATTAAAATCTGGTGTGGTTGTAGTCTCTTTTTCATATTCTATTTTTACAGACATGATTTTACCTCCCATATCCTTAAACATACATGCGAGAATGTTAATCACATTCATAACAGTTATCTTTCTTGTGCCTGTTACCTCAACAAAAAACTCCTTTGTATCCACTGTGATACGCCCTGATGTTTCTGAATTGATGATGGGAGGCATTGATAAAACATCATTCTTAGAATCTACAAGAACAGGATATCGCTCTTTATTTTTAAGGAGATGAGCATATTCTCTACCAGTAGGATGTTTTGTAAGAATATCATCACCTGTCATCTCTTTTAATGCTCCTAATGGAATGAATTTTATCATTTTTGGAATATACGCTGTAAATATTATTGGTGGTTTAATCTTATTCGATGGATATATTCCAATCGCTGCTGCTTCCCTACCGCGACATAATGTATCATGTAATTTTTCTTGAACATATATCATTTCTTTAAGTTGTTCCTCTGTTATTTTTAACCCCTTAACCAAGAACCCACCAATATAAGGTCTTATACCACGTAATGACTGGTCAACCTTAATCACCCAATCTGATTTTTCATCTACCTTATATTGTTTTGGATTTTCGATATCTAGATAATACCTGATAGCGCGTGCAAGACCGTATGACGACAATAGGTCTGGTCTGTCAGGAGTTATCTCAATCTTATATTCATCATCTGAGACACTATCTAATTCCATCCCAAACTGGAACAATAACTCCCATAACTGTTTATCATTAAGTTTTTTACCGAGCAATTCACTTAACTTATCCTTTTTAATATCTAATATCGGCATATTCATTCACCCTTTATTTCTCTCATGCTATTTTGATTTTATTTTATCTTTTAATCTCACTGTCATATAATAATTAAATTCTTATAATTTAAATTCAGGTATTTTATAATTTCTCAACCAATTAACATCACAAGTGTGTCCAATTAATTTTCTAATATCATTTAAATTATACATAAGCATCGCTAATCTCTCCAATGCAAGACCCCATGCAATTACAGGAACATTAATATTATATGGTGCAAGACTTTCTGGTCTAAACATCCCTGAATTACCAACTTCTATCCATTTATTTAAGGTATTATGATACGCAAAGATTTCTGCTGATGGCTCTGTATATGGATTGTAGGTCGGCTTAAATCTTAGTTTATTTATCCCCATTTTATCATAAAATTCTCTAATATAACCAAAAAGATCTCTCATTGTAAGGCCATCTGCTGCAATAAACCCTTCTATCTGATGAAATTCTGGAAGATGAAATTTATCTATTGCTTCATTCCTAAATACCCTCCCAATTGAAAAATATTTAACAGGAGGAGAGATACCTGCCGCGAGAACCCTGAATGAAAGGCATGTAGTATGCGACCTAAGAATCAATTCTTTTGTAACATTTTCATCCCATAAGAATCGCCAGCCTTTAGATCCAGTTGTACCTCCTGTTTCATGGACCTCTTTAACCTTCCTAACAAGTTCCTTATTGTATATCTTACCTTTTATCCCTAAATAGAAAGTATCTTGAACATCACGTGCAGGATGATCCTGTGGGATAAACATAGCATCCATATTCCAAAAGACAAGATCTACCCAATCTCCTTTCATCTCTTGGAACCCCATCTCCCTAAAAACATCCCTAACATTCTCAGATACTAACCTTAACGGATGTTTTCTACCTCCATCTATATCAGGAACTGGCGATTCAACATCGTAAGCTCTGAATGATTTCCCTTTCCACTCTTTATTAATTATCACGTCACGTGTGACACGATCGATAAAATTAGTAGAAATGGTTTTGATCGCATTTTTCATCTTTTTACTAAGAGGAGTCAGCTTGATTGTGAGTATCTCTTTCTCCTTTTTTTCTATCAACCCTCTTTTAATGAGCTCTTTCTTCACTTTATCATCTTTAATATCATTGACTTGCCCAGTACTGCTCATCATGATTTTCTGAAGCACTTTCTTAATAGGTAGAGCATGAGAATAATCATACGACTTTTTTATTGTTAGAAATCCCTTATCAACAGTAATGAGGCCTAATTTCTTAAGTTCTCCTAATGCGATATTGGTTTCAGATTTATCCAATGATGCCTTTGAAATTTCTGATACTCTTACACCTTTACCAACACTCCTAAGCCATGAAAATAACCTTTCTTCAGGAAGGCCTTGTTTGACTATTTTTCTGCCCCTCTCTGTTATAACATAGACAACCTGATTTTGTTTAGACAGTTCAACAAGCCCTTTATTTTCAAGGTACATCAACGCTCTCTTAACCCCTACTTCATTCATTTTTACATTGTCTTTTTCATTCTCTTTCCTAATCAACTGCTCATTAGTAACTACCTTACTATCTGCCTGATAGAGAAATAATCTCTTAAGAAGTTCTATTTCATTTCTACTCAACATATTAATTATATCTTTATCTTCCATACAATCAATCCCTAATCAACATCATTCATTTCATCATTAATCATCAAACCAACTTAACCAAATCAACCAACCTAAGCCAAACCAAGCCCAAATAAAAAATCAAATAAACATCATCAACCAAATCCAAACCTGAACACCAATCCAAGACCCAAACAATCCAAGCCCAACATCATCAAACAAAAAATAAAAAACAATCCCAACAAACCAACCAAACCAAATCAATCCCATCCAACCCCAAATAAAAAATCAAATAAACATCATCAAACAAAAAACCAAAAACCAACCCCAACCAACCCAACCAAAAACCAACTAATCCAACCAAAAATCAATCATACACATCCTCTGACTTGCTTGCTCTTAATACATTTGTCATTCATCCTTCGCTTATCTGTAAACTCCTCTTTATCTATGATTTATCCAAGAATTAAATTTATATTAATTATCACTTCCTCCTAAAAAATCTTTCAAAAATACTAGAAGGTTTATTCATACGTTTGAGTACATAAGTCCTATGAATATCAGGATTCAATATAAGAAAACTCAAGACCCTTTGTTTCTTTTTAGTTGATTTACGTTTATCATACATCTCATTCATATTCTCGCACCCTTATCATCATGCTCATAAACATACACATTATTCTGCTCTTCCATGTCAAAGTAAGTTATGAGCAAATAATTTTATACGTACTTATTTTTTATTCTTTACTTATATATCCTTCTTTAAGAAGCATATCTAACCCTTCCTCTACCCTTGCCGGAGTAATATTATATATATTCGCAAATTCACTTACATTTATCTTTCCCCTATGGTTCTTCAACCATATCAATAATTCTTCTTTAAGCGTCTCGTTGGTCAGGCCCTCAAGTTTTCTTATACGTAAATTGAGTTTATCTATTTGTCTCTCATAATCTGCTACAAGTTTATTATTCTTATCCAAAAGATTATATAATTCATCTCTCTCCTTCTTTGTATTTGTATATTGTTCTTTAAGAAGTTCATACTTATTAGATAGAATTGCATAATTATCTGTAAATAGTTCTGAAACAACAGACAATGATTCAAGAACTCTTCTCATAATGCTTTTCCAGTCAATATCATATTCAGATAATATTAACAACACCTTCAATGTCAAAGCAGATACATCTACTTTGCGTTTATTCATATTAATCTCTTTAGGGATTGAATATTCTACGTCAATACCGTCTTTGCGAAATATATACTTTGTATACAGATAAGGTTTGCCTTTGATATCCTCACGCTCGACGTTCATCGCAATTATCTCATTCTTCTTCACATCAATATTCGAGAATCCTAACTGTGAAATCTCTTTCATCACATGACTAAGAGTAGTTTTAAGTTTGGCTTTCACTGTAAAATTCTTAATAATATCCTTCCTTTCTTTTTGTCTTGCTTCTTTTGTTCCATTATCTTTCTCATTCTCTTTTCCATCTTTCTTTTTCCTTATCCGTATTCTTCTCACTTAATCAACCTCCAACTTAGATATCTTATCAGATTCCACACCCATCTTAACTCTCTGTAATTCAGAGAACAAACTAGTAATATCAATGTCTCTTATCCCCAACTCTCTCAGAAATGTTATCACAACTGACCGTGCATACCCAAACTTTTCAAGGTCGCTGATTATCTCAATAATATTCAATCGATTATCATTCTTCTCAAACTTCATAGATATCTGAGCAACCTGCTTATCAGTCAACCCAAATTCTAACAGTTTACGCCTAAATGATTCCTTTTCAAATTCCAAATCCATCTTATCACCAACCAAAATATGTATTGTTATCAAAGGCTCCTCACCATCTATCCTACTCAACAAGAAGATATTTGAATATGATGTGCGCTTATAATATGCTTGATAGACAGCGCATTCACCTACACCAAACCGTCCGATATGCTCAGCTATGAAATCAGAATAATTCAGCGACGACCGGACATAATCCTTAAACTCCTTAAAGAGCAATCGCATAACAAACATTGTGCCAACATTAGAGAATATCGCTTTATTAACATCGGTTGGATTTTGGCTCGCAACTATCAAACTGAACTGATACTTCCTACCTTCCCGAACAATCGTAATCAAATCACTACGTTCATCCTTAGCAATCTTCCATGCTTCATCAGCAACGATAAATAGCTTGATTCCTTTACCAGGATGCCAACCTTCATCTCTCATCATTTCCTTGATAAATTGAAGGATTGTCAGGCCTGCTAGACTGCGTATTTGTTCGGAAGGTAAGCCATGAAGGTCAAGACACACCAATCCACTTGATATCAACTTATGCACTTTTAGTGTTGATTTCTTAGCAAAATAATCATTACCTGGGATTATAAATTTTGACAATACTGATATTGCTTCATTGATCTCATCTCTCTTCGCCTCACTCTTCTCTCTTCTCTTTATCTCATTTAGATTTTTGATAACATCCTTTAATAGAGGTGGCTCTCTTTTCTGATCCTTCTTAACAAGATCAAACCCTTTTTCCTTATAAGCATTCTCTATCGCATCCTCAATCGCACGCTTCTGTGACGCTGTATGACCCAAATCAGTTAATATTTCAAGTGCAGTCATTATCTGTTTCGCTCGATCAAGAGGTTTCATCCCCGCGAGGTCCAAGAGATTGATATAATCACCTTTACCCAATGATACTACCTTACCACCAACCTGTTTCACCCATTTATTATACTCTCCTACCCAATCTAATATCAATGCATTGGTGTTCCAAACAAGATTAGCACGCGTTAGGAATGTCTTAACTAGATATGACTTACCTGCTCCTGTAACACCAACAACTGATATGTGGGGATTGATCAAATTTTTAAAATTCCAATAATATGGAACATTTAATATGCTCGTCCTAGCAAGATAGACTGCTTCGGTGGGATTACTCATTAATAATTCTTTGTTGGGTTCTGGTGGATGCACAAAGAAACATCTAGCCCCTAACTCACTGCTTAATACCTTTTGTGGACGAAGTATTCCCATGATGGCACCTCACAACGCAATATTACTAAATTCTGTTTCAGATGCAGGGATAAATGTTTCCCATTCAAAAATTCTTTTCATATCCTCACCTATTAACTGATGAACCTCAACGTTCAACGCGTTACCAACAACTGATTTAACCTCATTACCCTGAGATTTTGCTCTAATGATTGCTTCCTCTTTTGTCGTTCCTTTAGCCGTTGTCATCATATAACAAACAACCTCCATAGGTTTCTCACCTGATGTTAATCGTTCGAGTTGTCTGTTCCACATGGTGATCTCACGATTTAATCGCATCACATCTGCCTCCTTTGTCGAATCATTGGACGCTACCAACTGCGCCCTCTTAGTTTCACACCAACTCCTCTTCGCCTTTATCTCATCAATCGCATCGCTCAGATTGATGTTTCTGACAAGGACCGAAAACTTAACAATCGATTTCACAGAACTGATCGCTCTCTCAAAATATTCAGCAAACAGCCCTCGCTGTTCAGTATTCATTTCAGTTATTGATTCAGGGATTATAGCAACATAAAAAACACTTGCATAATAATCCTGACCTGATTTCTTAACTATGATGTCCTGGCTAGGCGGTATTTCATACTGTCCAAATCGTTCTGATAACCCAATCATCTTAAATACAGAAGGCATCACCACATAGCCATACTTCCACAAGATAAATGTCAAGAACAATAAAACCGATGTAATGGATATAGCAACAACATTAAATGTAAATATGGCAAGCAATAATGCTATCCCACCTCCAGCTAATGTAATAAATGTAATCGTTTTTCCATTCATTAAATCACCTTATTTTTCAAACAATCCTATATTAAACAAACATATTAATCTCATCACCTACTCAAAAGTACTATATTATTTCAATTGGAGTAGTTATAAATTCGGCTCCAAGCACCTTTGTCAATTGGATAATCGTGACTATTGTTATGAATAAGGATATAATCGGCAATATCACAGACATATAAAATAATGAACCTTCTACATTTGCAGCTGCACCAGTTAGGTGATATGTTGATTCTACCAGGTCTTTACGGTATTGTGTCATTGATGTCATGTTAGAAAAACTGCTTACACTTCCAGGAGTGCTCAAGTCATAGAATGTTAAATTCTCATAATATTTTGATGTAAAATTCGTTATGTCATTGATCGATGAGTATAATTCATCAACATCCGACCGCATAGCAACGACATTTATAAGAGGATAAATTATATACAAACCTATCGCAATAGCTATCAACAACCCGCCTACCTTTCTTGTAACGAAAAAGGAGCGGAATATTAAACCTAACGGCAGAAAGACAGTCAAAGCTGTTAAGTATGAAAACCTTAACAATAAAGCATTAGCAGTGAGTAAGGATTGGTACAATGTTGTCCTGTTAATAGTTGATGATAATGCTTTTGAAATATGAGAAAGACCGCTGAACGGTTTATAATCAACAATTCCTGTATGTAATTCAATATCAGATGCAAATGATAATGTATCTATTGATTTTGATAATTCATCAGTGAATGTAAAACTACCTGTTTCAACATTCTGTATCAAACATTCTGAATAAGATGCCAATGTGAGATTTTCATTGGAGTATGATGAAGAAATGGGCCTGTACCATCCAAGCATATCAGATCCTGATAAGCACGTGGCTGTAGCATTGGTTGGCAGAAGATCGTAAGAAACAGTGGTAAGCATGGCAACAATCAATCCAAATGCGCCAAGAAGAGCAGCATTTATAAAGGATTGTAGAATTTCCTCTTTCCCAAAATTCTTCATTTTTTTTGAATTAAGGGCAAAACCCAACCCCAACACAATACCTGCAAATACTATTGATATGCCCACAATACTTAGTGCTATCTCAAATCCACTTCCACTTTCCCCTATCTTAAAACTATCTATGATCTCAAATATTCCCATGTCAAACCTCCACTATCAAAAGCTAAAATGAAACGAAAATTAAATGAAGTAATTACCCACCAACAGGTACGTTATCACTTGAAGGACCTACTTGTTGTAATGATTCATACGCTGATTCCCTTATCATAGTTGAAGCGCCGATTATTGCAGCCATCACAACACCTCCAATCAGCAAACCCACTGCTATACTAACCCATTTTCCTCTACTCTCTGAGGGCATCGTCTGTGAAATACCAAATACGATTGCTGCTAGTATGATTAGAACTAATGATAACCCAAGCCCAACGTTAGTGAGTGTGGTGCCCAAACTCGTGATCTTAGATTCTAGCTTAACAGTTGCATAGAATACTCCTGTTAGAATAAGCATTACTAATGGGAGATACATGCTTATCATGTGTAACCTTAATAACAAAAGATTTCTATTTATCATGATACATCACAATATAATAATAATAAAAAGTTTTATAAATGTTTATTTAAGGAAAAAGAAATAAAAAGATAAATAAGTATTTACAAATACTCTGATTCTCCGAAATTTTTTGACTCTTAACTCAATAACTTAATTAGTTGGTTGGTTTTGGGTTGGATGGGATTGGTGATTGGTGATTGGGTTGGCTTATATTGGTTTTTATTGGGTTGGTTTTGGGTTGGGCTGATTCATAGGTTCACTCATTGAATGGGTCAAATATTTTTAAGAGATACAAATAATCAAAGTGAAAGATTACAATGATAGGCAGTAAAAAATCATAGTTTGAAAGCAAAGAGCATATTAACAGCTACGATACATAGTTATCATTGTACAGGATAGATAAAATAAATAATTGGAATTACAAAGAATAAAAACATCAAAATAAAAAAAGATGATGTAAGCCTCAGGAGGGATTTTTGGGCCACTTTTCTTTTTTAGCGCAGGTTTTTGGATGTCGCCTTCGCCTGCGACACCGAAAGAAAAGTGCGAACCCTTGACCTCGTCCTTTTTTTGAACTTTTCTTTTTTTAGCGCAGGTTTTTGGATGTCGCCTTCGCCTGCGACACCGAAAGAAAAGTACATACCAAGGACGCGCTCTACCATTCCAGGCCTTTCTGAAAACTATCTGATTTCAGTCTAAGGCAGACTGAGCTACTGAGGCTTAAACTAAGTATTGAGATATATTATTAACAAAAGTTTAAAAAGATTCATGATTGAAAAGATTTTATGTTTCAAGTCATCATTCAAGGAAGAGTCCAAGGTGTTGGATTCAGATGGTTAGTTGAAAATATTGCAAAAAGATTAAACATCAATGGATATGTAAAAAATCTATCAGACGGCTCTGTTGAAATAATGTGCGATTGCGATAAGAATAAACTAGATATATTCTTGAATGAGATAGAGAAAAACATCTCAGCACCGGTCAGGATAGATAATATCATCATCAATAATGTATCATCAGACAAACGGTTTGATGGATTTACCATTAGGTTTTAATCTCCAAATGTATCCTATGTTTATTAAACCCACATATTAAATTCACTTACCATATCTGAATTGTCTCTATCCCAATCATTATTAGTTAATCTATTAATCCCTTACTCCCTCACTAGTGATTTTGAATATGACTTCACCATCAGGCAGATGTGGTGAATCAACCAAGCGAGCCACCCTTTTTTCATTCTTGCTTTTTCTAAGATAAACACGGAATGTAGCCGCATGACCTAATACATGCCCACCAATAGGAGTTGTCGGATCACCAAAAAGTATTCCTGGATTATCCATTACCTGATTAGTAACCACTACCGCCAGGTTATATTTATCTGACAATTGCTGTAATGTATGAATATGCTTGTTAAGTTTCTGCTGACGTTCGCTCAATGCGCCCCTTCCAATATAATCTGCCCTAAACTGTGATGTTAATGAATCAACAATCAATAATTTAATATTATGGTCCTTAATGAAATCTTCTGCTTTCTCGACCAATACTATCTGATGGTCAGAATTTATGGCTTTTGCTACATGTATTTTTTTGAGTGCTTCATTTGGGTCAAGACCCAATGCCTCAGCCATACCTGCAATCCTTTCTGGCCTAAACGAACTTTCAGTATCTATGTACAAAGCTTCACCATTAAGACCGCCCTTATCAACAGGCAATTGCACATTCACACTCAACTGAAAACATATTTGAGATTTTGATGAGCCAAATTTACCATAGAATTCTGTTATCGACATTGTTTCTATTCCTCCTCCCAGCAATTCATCAAGATGTTTTGAGCCGGTAGTGAGCATACCTATTTCTTTACGCCTTTCAAGAATCTGGTCAGCAGATTCAAAAGACATATCTACTCCTCCTTTTGCGCTCTCTATAATCTTCTTAGCTGCATCGACGGACACATCAGCAATCTCTGTCAATTCATAAGGCGATGCTGCAGCTATCTTCTGCACGTCATAACCTGCTGCTTTTAACTTATCTGCCTTTGCTGGACCAACACCAGCAAGGTCTTCTAAATCTACAATTATCTTTGCTCTCTCTTTAACCTTTTTCTTAATCATAAAATCACCATTTCCAAATTCAATTTTATTAAGCAATTATTTATTCTGAGGGAAGACTAATAATCTAAGATTACCAATTTTTAACGTATAAAATTCGTTACCATTCTTGGATACGTTTTTCCACATAGCACCGACATTAACAAGCATTCTTTTGCCATCCCTATCCGTCACAGATTGGACAACACGAAAGTCTGGTCTTGACCCACCTGTATTATAATTACTAGTTGAGGTTGATTTACTAGAAGGATTATCTGCTTTGTTACTCTTACCTGAATCTGTCAGTGCTTCTTCCAACTCTAAGATGTCCTCATCCATACAATACACCTCCCAAATCAATACTAACAATATTATGGCTAGAAAAATTTATAAACCAACGTAGATAGTGCGTTTCCAATAAAATATTGAGATAAAATAACATGCTATTCTGGTTTGGGCTTCTTATAGAATATCCTCAACCACCAAGGTTTACTCTTCCATTCGTCCAAATGATACTCATAAACCCTTAACGATTCTATCCGCTTCTGCTCATCTAAGATTTTTTTGCGGTTTGCCAATATATTTGCTTGTGCTAATTCAAGGCTCAAATCATCTACTTCATCAGATAATGAATCAACACGCTCATTTAGCAAATGGATATCCCCATCAAACCTATCAACCTTATCCTTAATCTTTCTTAGTTCTGATCGTAACGAACGGGTGGAACTGTTAAGCTTGCTCATATAAACCTGATTACCAACAAACACACCTAATCCAGCCCCTGTGGAGAATCCAACACTGATTAATATTCCATAAGTAATTATTTTCTTTATCCTGCTATCCATACGATTTTCATGTGCTCTTTCCTTTTCTAAAATATTATTTACAACCATGTATAATATATGTATCTCCATTTTTTAAAACCTTTTGGATATTGTTATAATGTATGGTTTGAAGATTATTTCATAAAATTGAAACGGGTAAGCACACTTTTTGCCCGATGAGCAAAAAGTGCACTAAAAAGGTAGAGCAAGGATGCTTCATTATGGCAATCAAAGATTGCAACTTGGCGAATTGAATATTTGCCATCCTTCAATAGCTATAAAATTCTCCATGCTGCTTCATCATATTTGCCGTTCAACATCCTTTCTTCTTCTTTTGTAAGAACATATTGAACACCTGCTTTTTAGAATGAATGAACATTACATCTTTAAAAAAACAACACCTATCATTGCTATAAGAGTTTAGCGAGGTTTCTTATATCTTTACCAGCCACATGTGTATAGATTTGGGTTGTTCTCAGGCTTTTATGCCCAAGTAATTGCTGAATATACCTGATATCAGCTCCTGCCTCCAGCAGATGTGTGGCAAAGCTATGCCTTAAAGTGTGAGGAGTAACCTTCTTTTTAATCCCTGCTTTTCTTGCAGCATTTTTTACTATTTGCTGAATCGTTCTTTTGTTGTATTCGCCACTGTTTTGTGACATAAAAACCAACCCTGTTCGTTAATACCATAAACCTTTAACACTTCCTTCAATCTGGGATGCACACAACCCTCTCTTTTCTTCCTTTAGCTGTTTTAATATGAATGGTGTCTCTACCAAAATCTATGTCTTGCCATTTCAGATTTCTAACTTCTTCTAAACGCAAGCCGGCATAATAAAGAAACATCAGAATAAGCTTGTGCTTGATGTTCACGGTTACTTTTATCATTTTGATTATTTCTTCTCTGTTTAGTACTATTGGCAATCTCAAATCTTTCTTGGCCAGTGGTATTCTCTCTTCAAATTTTTCATTTAGCACATTTTCATAGAAGAATTTCAGAGCGAAATAAACACTTCTCATCGTTGATCTGCTCTTATTTGAATAAGAAAGCAAAAATCCTCTTGGTGTTTTCCCAGATTTCAAAAACCTTTTCACAACCGAAATATAAGATTTGCCTGTCTGGTAGGAATACTTCCTTAATTTCACCTCTTCTATGAGTTTGCCTATCAGCTCATACCTCTCTTGTGGGGTAAGCTTTTTAACATTTAGAGTCATAAA
>JAGGTN010000015.1 GCA_021163645.1 Microcaldota archaeon
GGAAAAGATGCAATACCTGAAGAAAATTCGAAAGATAAAGAATATTTAAATGCTCTACCGAACGCTCTATCACCATCTGATGATAAGATAATATTTAATCTTACTGAGATAAAGAGAAAACTGAATAAGATAAAGACTGAATTTGGTATGTATGGGGCTTCTCTCAAAGTTGATATTCTTCAACTATCAGAGTTTGTAAATGCAGGTATTGATCCTCGTAATTGGGACATTAGAATCACTTTTGATCCTCGGGCTCTAAAAATTTTACTCAGTGACAAAAAGATCTTTCGCTATGTAAAAGATAACAAGATAGATGATGTTCTTACGACGTTATTATCTGACGTCTTAATACATGAGATTGGACACTGGGAAGTGCCAAGAGGAACAGGAGACGGGTGCCCTTATGATTTGTATATCCATTATGAGAATTTTATTAGTCCAATTACTTCTGCATTGAAAGATGTTGGTAAGATTCCCAGTAATTATAGGGGAGAACATCAAACAGTAAGATATGTGGCTAATGCAATAGAAGATATAATAAACAATTTTAACTGTACAAGAATAACCAAGATGAACGGCCAGATATTCTTCTGGTATTTGCAAGGGATTGTTCAGGATGGCAAATACTCTAAGTTTTACGAAGCATTCGTTAAGCTAAATATGTACTTGTTTGGAGATAAGAAACAGTATAGATTGTTAAGAAAGTATATGACAGATGATAAGGAAGTCAATGATTGCGTAAAGGAATTTATTAGAACTTTGAACCTGTCAGAGAATAAAGAAGAAAACCTAAGATGGTTGATGGACAGAGATAATTGGCCAAAAATTGCATATAATTTTGCTAAGATAATGTCACGATTATTAGATGAGAATGAAGGTCAAGGAAAGTCTGGTGAAGGAGCAGGTCATTCTCCAGAAGAGAAGTACGGTCGTTTATCTCCATCCAAAGCACCTGGTGGAGAGAAAGGTCAACATCCACCTAAGAAGATAGTGTTAGATAGATTTAAGGCTGGTAGAGGAATCCCTGATTATTTCAAAACATACGAAGCTTTTGACTTAATATATCAACAACTTGCAGATGAGATAGAGATAAAAGCAGAGGAATTTACAGAAGGTTTTAATCTCCCGATAATTCCATACTCACACAGACCTTTTGATCCAGAAGTTGATGACATAAAAAAGATAAACCCTCACAAACTTATACTTAACGATGAGGGCAAAGTAGTCTTTGGAGTTCCAAGAGAGAACTTTCCCATAGTGTTTCCTATGAAGAAAGGGATCAAGAGTTTCCCACATTTTAAGCTTTGTATCATTGATAGTTCTGGGAGTATGAGTAATGGTTTAAATGGCAGTGCGGGAAACAAAAATATATTTCCATGGGGTGATAACAGTAAATATCATTATGCAATATTAGGTTTTTATGGAATATTGAAATATCTTGTTAGGCAGAATATGCTTCATGTTGTTGATGTTGAAGTTGTCAATTTTTCATCAAGAACAATAGCAAGTGATGGATCGTTAGAAGACGCAAAGAAAACATTGTTTTCATGGCAAGATGGCGGGACATCAATCAATCTTTCAGTCCTTCTTAACTCTCTTGATAGATTTCCTAATGAAAAGAACATAGTATATACTATATCAGATGGCGAAATATCAAACTGGGATGAAATCAAGAATAGGTTTATAGAAACCATGAAAGATCAATTCTATTTTCATATTCAGCTTGGTGGAACAAGTCAGATGGCTGAAGATTTGAAGGAAGCTGGTTTACATGTATATTTCGTGAACAATGGTGAAGAACTTACTAAGTTGATGATTGACCTAACAATTGAAAAATATGACCAATATGCCGAGAGTCATAAAATGTATAATCATACAGAAAAATGAATAGAAAGATAAGATAAATAAGAAGTAAATAAGAAGTAAAATCAGATAATAAATAAAGGGTAAATAAAGGGTGATATTGGTATGAAAACCATAAATGATGAAAAAGATAAGAAAAGGAATATAAGAAGAATCACTTTAGATACAAAATTCTGCGGTATTCCATTAAAGGATTGGCCAGATCCCAAGCCAGAAGAAAACCCCAATCCCAATCCAAATCAATCAAATAAACAATCAATAACAGCTAAGAACATGCTGATAAATCTTAAACAGACAGAATTATGGGACCCAGTTAAATTCCAATGGAACGTGTTCATGGATGAGAATGGGGGGCTAGGAAATTCTAATAGGCATGCATATGATCAATTACTCGGTGTATTGGTTGAGTTCTTTGTGGGGGATAAGGATTTGGCTAAGAGAATGTATACTAATCTAAAACAAACAGTATTATGGGATCTTGTTCAATCACAATGGAACAACTATATGAATGAGAATGGGAGGCTAGGATATTCTGATAGGTATGTAGATGCTCAGTTACTTGGTGTATTAACTGAGGCCGTGGTTGGTGATAAGGATTTGGCTAAGAGAATGTATACTAATCTAAAACAAACAGTATTATGGGATTCAGTTAAATTCCAATGGAACATGTTCATGGATAAGAATGGGAGGCTAGGAAATTCTAGTAGGTATGCACATGATCAATTGCTCGGTGTATTGGTTGAGTATTTTGTGGGTGATAAGGATTTGTCTAAGAATATGCTGATAAATCTCAAACAGACAGAATTATGGGACCCAGTTAAATTCCAATGGAACAAGTGGATGGATAAGAATGGGAGGCTAGGAAATTCTAATAGGTATGCAGATGCTCAGTTACTTGGTGTATTAACTGAGGCCGTGGTTGGTGATAAGGATTTGGCTAAGAATATGTATGCTAATCTAAAACAAACAGTATTATATGACCCAGCCAAATCACAATGGAACAACTATATGGATGAGAATGGAAAACTAGAAGATTCTGATAGATCTGCACATGTTCAATTACTCGGTGTATTGGTTGAGGCCGTGGTTGGTAAAGGGATGGAGATGAGGTGAATAAAATGGGTGATATAATGAAAAAAGAAAAAATGAGGAAACCAATCACAGGTGAAACAAAATTCTGCGGTATTCCATTAAAGGATTGGCCGGATCCAAAACCAGAAGAAAACCCCAATCCCAATCCAAACCAATCAAATAAACAATCAATAACCGCTAAGAACATGCTGATA
>JAGGTN010000051.1 GCA_021163645.1 Microcaldota archaeon
ATGAGTGATTTCCCGAAACTAGTATCCAACATAAATTTAACAGTGAGTATAGGTAATAATGGGGATAGAAGGGATGTGCGTGTTGTAAGAAAGCTTGATTTAGTTAGAGAAGAACTTGATGAGAAAGAGCATGTTGTGATCACTGATTCCATAAATGATATTGATCTTATCAAGACTGGTTTTACTATATATGTTCATGATGAAAAGCAGCATTCTAATCCTGACCAGAAACTGGGAGTAGAGCAAGGGATATATGATATTCTTGTTAATCCGAATGATTTTTCTGAGATATCCCGAATTTTTAAGATACAATGAGCTTTTAATCTATTGGATTTTAGGTATGAGCTCACTCTTAACTGAATTTATCTAAGAATATCACCTAATTATCTAGGAAATTTTAGCTGAGTGTTAGTGTTTATAAATACTCTAACGAATCTGAGCATTTTATAGCTATCGAAACTGAGAAGCCCCTGCTTTTCAGAGCAAGGTATGATTCATCCATTTCAATATTATAATCGTTATCAAAATTGTTTGACATCTTTGCTTAAAACTAGGTTGGATTGGTTTTGGGTTTGGGGTTGGATTGATTTTTGGGTTTGTTTGAGTTGGTTGGATTTGGTTTTTTTGGGTTTGTTTTGTTTTTGGATTTGTTTGGCTTATAAAGTAAGAGAATTTTCAATGCCTCAATATTAAGTAATAACAATAATAAAAGTAATAACAATAATAATTATAAATTTACTTATGCTATACTTACCTAAAATAATTAATTTTCATTCCACAATTCATTCTTGCAATCAATGTTGAAATTCATCCAACGAAGTGGATGCAGGATTTCATATAGTAAAACTTAAGAAAATGTTTGAGATAATAAGAATGCGAAAATATAGGTGATTTATTAATGAATACAGAAAGGATATATACAAAGGATGTAAGTAAATACATCGATAAAGAAATTACAGTAATGGGATGGGTTTATAATATAAGAGACTTAAAAAAAATCAAATTTATCATATTGAGAGACTGCACAGGAACGGTGCAAGCGATTGCATTGAGCAATGAAATTGATGGGCAATTATTTGAAAGCATATCAAGGATAAAACCAGAAAGTGTTGTTAAGATCAAAGGTAGGGTTAATGAGAATAAACAAGCAAAACAGGGTTATGAATTGGTTATCAGGGAAATAGAGGTTTTATCACCATGCTTATTCAATAAGTTACCAATTGATTTAAGTCCAGCAACTACATCAAGTCTTGATAAGCGGTTGGATAACAGATTCCTAGATACACGAAGACCTGAAATCAATGCAATATTCAGGATACGATCACAGATATTTAAAGCAACTGTTGAATATCTTGATTCGCAGGGTTTCACGAAGATTGAAACGCCAAAACTTACTGTGTTGGGTCTTGAAGAGCCGGGCAATGAAAAATCAGGAGCTGATTTATTTGAGGTGGATTATTTCGGTAAGAAGGTATATCTGGCCCAGTCGCCTCAGCTGTATAAACAGATGTTCGTTGCTGGCGGATTCGAACGTGTTTATGATATAGGTCCAGTATTCAGGGCAGAGGAATCACATACAACAAGGCACCTGACAGAATTTACTGGTATAGATCTTGAGATGGCTTTCATCAAAAATGAGAATGATATAATGGACATTGTTGAAGGTCTCATAACACACATTACTATGCAGGTTAATAAAACCTGTGATAGAGAGCTAAAACTGTTAGGTAAAAAGATATCTATACCTAAAAAGATACCACGTATACAGTTTGAAGATATCAGAAAACTACTTAAGGATATGGGCAAAGAGATAGATGAGGAAGACGATCTTGACCCAGAAGCAGAACGAATGCTGAGTCAATATGTCAAAGATAAATTTGATGAAGAGTTTGTATTTGCTCTTGGTTATCCTTTCAGCAAAAGACCTTTTTATCACATGCGGCCTGAAGATAACCCAAAGAGCACATGTTCCTTTGATCTCTTGTATAATGGAATCGAAATAGCCACAGGATCGCAGAGAGAACATAGATTAGATATCCTTGCTAAACAGGCTAAGGAAAAGGGGCTTAACTTAGATAATATGCCAGATTATAAGAAGATATTCGAATCTGGATGTCCTCCTCATGGTGGTGTGGGTTTAGGATTAGACCGTCTCACAGAGAAACTGTTAAAACTTAATAATATTAGGGAGGCAGTATTATTGCCCAGGGACCCTGAACGAGTTCGGCCATAACGATCATTCTTGCAATCAAAATTGCAATTAATAAATCAAAGATCCATACCTCAAACACTTCCGAGAGCCAAGGCATAGATTCACAATATAAATGATAAACTTATAAAATCAATGCAATATGAAAACTTATAAGTATTGAGTTATTAGTGTTGATTTGGTTTTAGTTGAGGTGTATTAAATGACAGGTGAAACAAAACAAAGGAAGATAAATAAAGGGAATAAAATATTGGAGTATTGGAAAGAGAATGATATATATAGAAAGGTTAAGGAGAAAAATAAGGATAAAAAGATTTGGTATTTTTGTGAAGGACCGCCTTATGCAACTGGCGACCCACATCCAGGAACCTTATGGAATAGGGTAATGAAAGATATGATACTACGTTATAAGCGATATAATGGTTATAATGTTCATGACAGGGCAGGTTATGATACGCATGGTCTCCCAATAGAGGTCAAGGTTGAGAAAGAATTGAAATTTAAAGGCAAGAAAGATATTGAAAAATATGGTGTTGACAAATTTATCAAAAAATGTAAGGCATTTGCTACTAAATACATAGATAGTATGTCAGAGAAGGTTATTAGTTATGGTGTGTGGTTAGATTTTGACCATTATTATGCAACATATCGTGAATCATACATGAACAAGGTCTGGTCATTCATCAAAAAAGCGTATGATAAAGGACTGCTTTACGAAGGTGATTATGTTGTCCCATACTGTCCACGGTGTCAAACTACGTTGGCTAATTACGAATTAAATTACTTTGAAAAAGAGGACCCAAGCATATTTGTCAAATTTAAGGTTAGGGATAAAGAGAATGAATACCTTATCATATGGACGACAACACCTTGGACATTGGTATCCAACATGGCTGTAATGGTCCATCCATCATTTACATACGTAAAGGTAAAGGTTGATGATGAAATATGGATTATTGCCAAGGAGCGTGTTGATTATCTAATGAATCTCATAAACAAGCCAGTCATAATTGTAAATGAAATGAGCGGTAAACGACTTGATGGAACAAGGTATGAACATCCATTACAAGATCTCATTGGTAAACAGTATGACAGAAAAGTAGTGCTGAGTGATGAATATGTAACCCTTGAAGATGGCAGTGGACTCGTTCATACAGCACCTGGTCACGGTCCAGAAGATTATATAATCGGCAAACGGTATGGATTAGAGATATATTCGCCTGTGACAAAGGAAGGCAAGTTTGATGATACGGCAGGTAAATATAAAGGCATCGAAGTATTGAAAGCCAACCCGATAGTGATGGAAGACCTAAAAAAAGTTGGTGCGTTGGTGCATGCGAGTACAATCAAACATAGATATCCAAGATGTTGGAGATGTAAAACTCCATTGATATATATTAATATGAATCAATGGTTCATCAAGATATCAGAACTGAGGGAGGATATGCTGGCGAATATAGAAAACAATGTCAATTGGATACCTGATTTCCTTAAGAAACGTATGGTTGATTTTGTTGGAGAAGCGCCCGACTGGTGCATATCAAGACAGAGATATTGGGGGATTCCGTTACCGATATGGCGATGTGATAAATGCGGTGCAATCAAGGTGTTCGGTAATTCAAACGAGTTGCCAGAAAAACCCAAAGATATGCATAAGCCATGGATTGATGATATTTCATTCAAATGCGATAAATGTGATGGGATGATGAGACGTGTCCCAGATGTATTGGATGTATGGATAGATTCAGGTAATGCTATCTGGGCATCATTGACCGATGAAGAATCTAAGGATAGTCAGTACAAGGAAGCAGAATTCATAATAGAAGGCAGGGATCAAGTTAGAGGATGGTTTTACTCTTTATTAGGTTCTGGAATGATATACTTAGGCCATGCACCATATAAGAATGTTATGATGCACGGTTTCTTCCTAAACGAGAAAGGCCTGGAAATGAGTAAATCATTAGGCAATTTCGTATCAATAGAAGAAATATTAGAAAAATACGGTGCAGACCCATTCAGATTGTGGAGTCTAAAAAACGTTCCTTGGGAGGATATAAAATTCAGTTGGAGAGAGCTCAAGGAGGCTTCCAACGAGCTCAATATAATAAGGAATATGGGTGTGTTCCTAACACGATTCACACCTGATGAATATATAGATCCAACACGTTTGGATATAGACAAACTCAGCATAGAAGACAGATGGTTATTATCGCGATACAATACTGTTGTCAAGGAATTTAATACATATATGGATAGATATGAACTCCATCTTGCTACCAGAAAACTCAAATCATTCCTAATAGATGATGTGAGCAGGTTATACATAAAGGTAATCAAGACAAGAGTTAAAGAGAGTGAAGATAAGGATATTGCTTTATCAACGTTGAGATACGTGTTCTTTAATTCATTGAAATTATTATCCATAATAGTACCTTTCACCTCAGAACAGATATATCTTGATACATTCAAGGATAAAATTGATGATGAGCATTATGATAAAGAGTCAATTTATCTTTACGACTGGCCGCAATCAGATATAACACATATTGATAAATTGCTTGAGAATGGCATGCAAATCATGGAAGAGATCGTGACTACGGTTGGGAATCTCAGACAACAAGCAGGTATTAAATTAAGATGGCCAATCGAAGAAGAAATCATAGTATCAGATGATACAGAGGTAGAGAATACAGTTGATAAATTGCGTATGTTATTGAAAAACATGACTAATTGCGAAAACATAAACTTTACCAGGGACTTCATAACTGATTATACTGTATTTGTTGATGAAGATGTAATTACTCATGAATTCGGCGACCAAGCAACCCATATAATTGAACTTATTAAGAAATCAAATCCAGCTGACCTGCAAAGACAATTAGAACTTAGCGGAGTGATTAAGATTGATGGTTTTGATATTGATAAAGGCGTTAAGGTAAACGAAGATGCAGGGGAATATATTGGTATGTGGATGCAACATGCAAAAATATATATTAAGAAGAAATTAACTGAAGAATTAGAGCTTAAAGGTCTTTTAAGAGAAGTGATAAGAAGAATTCAGATTATGAGGAAGAAAAATAGATTGATTGAAACAGACCGTATAGAATTGGAAATCTTTGCAGAAAAAAAACTTAAAAAAGCAATAACAGAACATAAGGGTCAATTAATGTCAAAGGTAGGGGCTGATAAGGTTAGATTAATAACAGCAAAAGACTTAGAAGATGGTAGGGTGAAAGAGCCAAAAGAATCATGGGAAATAGAAGGCATGAAACTTGGTATTAATATTAGGAAACATTAAAAATAAGGAAGTGAATGAATTGGAAAATGAATCAGAAGATATGTTATTAAAGGCATCGCATGACCCAGAGTATATCAGATTAATGAAAGAGATGAAACATAGAGATATTGATAGGATAAATAACATGGTAAACAAATTGTCAAGCATAGATTATAATCCTTTCATGTATTCGAGCGAACCCATCGATCAGATAACCTACGACCGGCTCTGGCTGGAACCGCGTGTTGGTTACTATACACCTATCAGGTATTATCAGGATATATATATCAATAACGAGAAACAGTCGATGTTCTGGAGACATGATTGTATGCGTGGGATTTACCATGATAAGATTAGTGATTTGTTGTACCTGTTAACTAAACATACAACAGAAAACGAGGAATCGTTTCTGAGTTTTGTTTTTATCGTATTCAAGAAGGGAGAGTTCGAGATAAATGAGAAGAATGGTGTGATTGGAATAAATAGTGATGTTGATAAATCAGTTATGAATGTACTAACTGGCAAATCAGAATGCATTCATGTATCATTCAATTTTATCCATCATCCAATAAGATACACTTCGCCTATACATGCCAGGTCAACTGCATTGTACAGAAATGCTTATACAGGTGGAAGAACAGGACATGTCCAGGCAAAATCTAACATGTCAAAGTATATTATTCCTTCCAGTCATTTCACTGTTCATCCATATATCCTCAACCTCCATAAAAAATACGGTTTCAAAGAGCCAGAGGATATGGAGAAAAAAGTCAATGATTACATTCAACTGATATAAAATACATCTAAGATTTTAATAATTTGTTGCATCACAAAGTTACTTCCTCTCATTGAAAAGGGATAAAAAGCTACTTAGAGAAATTGAATGTTAGCCTGACAGAAAACCTAATTTTAATAAGTCAGCAAAGAACCTATTAATAAGTCAGTACCTAATCTTATAGTTGATTTATCAGTTGGTAATTATAGAAATAATTGATAAAAAAGACCAATTAAAAGCTTATAATAGAAATAATTTATAAAAAGACTTGGTATGAAAGAAGATGCTGTATAAGATTAATCACAGGTTTGGTATATTTAAGAAAATCACAGTATAAAGCTAATAAGGGGACTTAATTCAGGGCAGTACAAGCTTAAATGGTTGTAATAAAAAATATAAACATATAAATTCATTTAAGAAAACATTTAAAAAGGTTATTTGCTTAAATATAATCCATGGGAAATAATAAAACGCATAAGGAAACCAAAACAGGTTATCAAAACCTTTCCAGAAGCCAAAAAGATATTATCCGCTGGTTTAAAAAGAAGGAAGCACTTATCGATAGACAGATCGACGCTTACAAGCAAAAACAGGTTGATATAAATAGGCAAATCAAAAGATTAGAGCAGATTAAAACAAGGATAATTGCAGAATCAAGGCAGTTAATAAATACCTTTGATATGTTAGAAAAGGTTTCTGCGAAAAATGATAATTGGGTACCAAAACAAACAAGGAAGAGAAGAACACATAAGATAAAGGAAAGTCGGGTAAAACTAAGGAAGTTGTATCTAAACATGCAACGAAAGCAAATCCTAGACTTTTTTGGGAGACCTCCTTTGTTAATGGGCCTATATATATGGATGAACCATGTGGATATCAAATACACAGCAGCTCTCATTAGACTATGGGTTAACAAACGCATAATATCTCCAACATATTTCAACAGGCATAAACAAACATTTCGTGATGGTAAGACAAACGTCTTGGGAATGCTAAAGACTATTCCAGAAGAAAATATTACATGGAAAAGCACTAACAAAAATAATGAGTTAGAGGTCGAGGTTTTATTCAAAGCCATTTCAAAGTATGAGGGAGACCAAAAAGCATGGCAGGAAATAAAAGCAACAGCTTCATTGTTAAAGGAAATAATATCTCAGCATCCAAGAGCGACAAGAAGATATGATAATATCTTAGATGATATAGAACGGGTTAAAAATAAGTTCACTAAGAACTAGCTCAATGAAATAACGTTCAGTAAATGAGTTTGCTCAGATAAATATATAATATTAATTTATATGAGCTTAAACAGGCAATACGAACTTATATGAACTTAAACAAACCTCTTCCTATCTCAGCAAGGTCTGCACCCAATAGCATAGCCACTGATCGTGTGAATGTGACGGCAACCAACAAAGCTATCAATTGAATTAGGAATAATACAATCATCCAATTAATTACACCTTCTATCATTCCCCTCGTTTTACCTGCGATATCAGAATCCATAATATCATGAATTATCTCTTTCATACCTATGACATCTTCAGTATTATCAAAACAAAGATAATCATAATAACTCATATCGAGCATCTTATTCTTTGTGATTTCATTGGCTAATCCCTCAGCATGAGCGCTGATATCTCCGCCAACAGCATATTGAAGGTATATAAGTGTTATTGGATAGACATACGCAAATCCCAAACCAACAGCAATCAACATCGCGCCCATACCCCTAGAGCCAGGGAATGCACGAAGCAGAATTCCAATAGGCAACATGAATATCGAGATATAATCAAAAAATTTTATTATCTCTATCGACAAGAATGTGAAAAATATTAAGTTTCCCAACAGCTTAGCTCCAAACTCAAATGGACTGACGATATAGCCGAGATATTTAGCAAACTCAATCTTCGCACCAATTGGGAGAGAGATATCAATGCTTGTAGCAAGATTAATCCAGAAATTAGCCTGCCATGAAATAGCATACCATAATCTCTGAACACTAAGCATATGATCATGTAACATCATAACAGCGGTATTAGCTGGATTAAGACCAGATGATGTGCAATAACTATTTATCGAATTAAAATCATACGACCCACCACCACTATCCATTAAATATATCCCACATCCAATCAGATTAAGCATGCTTAACAATCCCACAATCACACCGAGTATTGCAGAAGTTGCTAATACCTCCATGATTTCGCCCATAGCCCAATATTCAAGTTTTGTGTATCTTATGAGTTTAGATATAAGATAAAGGATAACACTAATTGCAAACGAAGATATCATCAAAATAACTGTTATCAAAACCCAATTCATACGCACACCATCAAATCTTTATTTAAATATTCCCGTTCAAATCATCCCTACCTAAATCATTCTTGTCAGATTAGATATATCCACCTGCTCACCAAACAAACGCGTGAGAGACCTTGCTGATGTCGCTATAACTGCAAAATCAATAACAGGCAATATGACACCTGCCACAATAGCAACAGCGATCAATCGCATGAAATATACGAAAACACTGAGTTCTATCTGTACAGATAGTCCAAACATTATGAAAGATATTAATTTAACACTGCCAGAAATGAAATTCGTAAAATACCTAGGTAAATCTGATAAAAGGTCTTTGAACGATGATGAACCACTAACTATACCAAATAATTGCTTATAAAGATCTACCTGAGTATTAACATTAGAGCCAAAGGTATTTTTAATATGACCTATGATAGGTTTAAACGAATCAACTAAGTTATTTTGCATGTAATTGAGATTATCACCGATGGCTATATCATTGATAACGAACATAAGTGGCATGATGAATAAGAATGATATGGTTAAACCAATCAATGCACCACCAAATCCACGGGTAGGTTGGAAACATCGCATTAGAATACCGAGAGGCAATAAATAACCCAACATCGCAGTCTCAGCATATACGATAACTCCTGCATAAGTTTGTACCAGGATCATCATACCTACCAATGCAGCTTGAGACTTCTCAGTCATTGAATCCAGACTGTTGAGAACATCAAATGGTTTTAATTTTATACCTATTCCTCCGATATTGATACCTACTTTAAGGTTAGCTATATTATTGATTAACCCGCTCAGAACAGTTACACTTATTAATGAATCCACATTAAATGTTGTAAGGTCTTTAAAATATCCAATACTCGAATCAATCAAGTTACAATTTGTATTCCCAGCACCATAATCGCAGGTTCTATCATATCCAGAAAACACACTTGCAGGTTCAAAACTGCACATGAACCGCACAAGACCAACAATGAACATTAATATTACTAAGGTGGCTGCCACTTGTACGAATTCATTTTTAGATTTAACACCTATTACTGGCATATCAAGTAACAGAGAAGCAAAATAAACAATAAGATAAAAGATGAATGAAATAAATATAAAAATTACACTCAATACAAACCATGAGCCGATTCCTCCATAACCTATCTGGCATACATTCCCTATTATTGGTTGTTGAGAATAAGATAGATTTATGATTAACAAAAATGATACTACTATTTTCATTATGCCCTTAATACCTATTAAATTACTATTCTTCCTGCCAACTGGGCCGTTTATCATATTATCTCCTCATTTTTCCATTTTTCTTTTTTTCCATTCGCTTTTCCATCAGCATTTAATTACTCCAAATCTTTTTCTCTGTTCATTATATTTCATTTCTCATCATTCTTCTTATTCTCATGCTCTTCTTATTCTTTTCGTTCCTTATTTCTATTTTATAACAACCTCAACAAATCACTAAAACTCATATCAGACCCTAATAATATGGAGAATTCTCTTATGAAGCTCAATGTTATTAAAACGTTTATTATAGGTAATATGACACTCGCGATAAATCCAGGGTATACAATTATATCTATAAACGTTGTTATGAAAAGATATTGAAGTTCTAATAAAATAACTCCATTTAACAATGGGATGAATAAGAATGCATTTAACAAAGGCATAGTAAACACGCCTCCTCCAATTACTGTTGCTTCATGCATAATATCTATCAAAAAGCCGTTATACCCAACTCCACCAAATAATCCAGCCCCCGCACTCGTCTTAATGATATCAGGGGAAGCACCGTAATGATTAGCCAAGATTATATTATTGATATTCAACATCAATGGATACACAAAATAGAGACCAAACGATAGAGCGATCAATCCACCACCAATCCCACGGGTAGGTTGGAATGCACGAAAGATTATACCTAACGGCAGGAACACTGGCACAATAATTCTCTGGACAGCACATAATAAGAATTCTTTGCCAAACCATGTAAATATCAATGGTGACACAAGATTGGTAAGCCAGTTTATAACATCCTTAACCGGCATGAACATAACTTTATAATCAAAACTAACACCAACTATCTCAAGCGGAACAAAGTTCATTTCAACCGATCCTAATCCATACATCTCTGCGTTAGGAATCCATAACAACACAGACGATTCAATCATCATATTACGTATGGTTTTTACGTAATACAAAGACGATTCAAACATCGTTGTATTACCAGTCGGATCAACTGGGTTATTAATCTTACCCACATCTTCTATCGTTGACCATAAGAAAATTATCAGAATAAATATTATTACCGTTACAATCACCTGATACGATTCATGCATCGACCACGCAACCCCTCTATCTATATTGAATAACTTACTTACCATATAAACAATAACGATTACCGCAACACTCAACATCAAACCAATGACTGTTAAAGATAGAAAATCAGGAATTCCATGAGTTGAAGCAGGGGCATACGAACTACATGTTGTTAATTCAGATTCATTCATCGTTCCTATAAGATCATACAACGAAATATCGGAAGCATAGATGCCAATCGAGGATATGATTAAAACTAATAATACCATACGCAAACCAATCCTTGGCAATAACCTTCTCACATACATATCCATCTATCCTCAAAATTCTCTTGATTAACCAACTTAAATATTATAGGAAATTCGTAAGCCCAGCAATTGTTGATTCACCACCAAACAGCGGTGCTATCGCCTTAATAGATGACAATACTATGAATAATACAACAGTCGGCACAACGACAGCAAGCACAGTCATTCTTGCTATGCCTTGTAGGATCCCCTCATCGCCTACCAATGGATTATTACTAATCTTGACCATTGATTTTATATAGTCCCAAACCAGATGAACACTGTTCAATCCTGTTTGTTTAAGATTCCTGCCTTGGTTAATAAAATTCTCTATTGGTAGTAGTACCGGTGTAGTAATAGGAGGGTATTCAGCATGCTGGTCTAAAGTTTCTTTACCAAGCATATTCATCTTAGGAAGCATCTGATACGTGCCATCACTCATGTTATAAATTGCAAGGAATGCGTTAGTTTCATACAACGCACGATGCATTATGATATAACCAAACGGTGCGGCATAATACAAAGCCAGCACAGTTGCTATGATAAATCCACCCAACTTACGCGTATAATTGAACATACGAAATATGAATCCCAACGTAAGAAATAATGAAAATCCTACCTGATAAAATAGGTCAAAAAAGAACTCTTGGAATTTGGTAATGGAATACATCTTAGTAAGCCTATTAAAATGACTGGTGACTAATGCCTGATCAACACCTCTCGGTCCGCTACCCAAACCTTTGAATGGTTGTACAGAAACATAATCAACAGAACCAGATAATACGTCTCCTGTAATGAATACTACTTTGGCTTGGAAATTACCTATTACAGAATACAATGCAGATATTCTTAATAAGTACAACATTGTATCTTCCATTATCTTAGAGCTTGATTCAAGATATGCCAATGTAACACAAATATGTGACGGATAACCAATACTCTTATTTTGTTTCTCATAAATACATCTTGGATTATCAGGATCTGTCACATCATCCCATGCAACTCCAATATCCTTTGCAGATAAATTATAAGGTGGCTGAGTCAGATTATATAATGGTGTATGGGCAGCACTTGCGTATGGGTCAACGCCTAATACGAGCGCATCGATGTTGTCATCTATCAATGAAATAACAGTGAATAAAAGAATGAATAAAACCATTGTTAGAAGAACATCCAACATGCCAATCTTTGCTTTACCAATTACACTCTCATTCTTGATTAGATAGCCTATCATGAATATGATTACATTTATGGCCATTACGATCATTCCGAGAATGACCATTATCAAAGTACCATTGAAATAAACATTCGGATCCATTCTATTCACCACATTCTACCCAAAGGCACATCCATAAATTCATCAAAAAATCAATCAAATCGTCTAACCATATATTTCTGCAAGCTTCTTATAAATGATACTGTCAGTATGATGTTGAGCGTTGGCAGTATGAAACCATTCAATATTAAAAATCCTGCATCCTTTGGCAGGCTTGATAGATAACGCAATACATGAGTGCTGAAAGTAAACATAAACAATGTTGGATTGAATATACCTACACCTGCGAGCCACTGATAAACATCGCTATTTTGAAAAGTATCACTAATATTTTCAATGAAATTTTGCATGCCAAGAGGGTCATATACCTGGCCCATACCTGAATATACCAGGTCCATATAAACATAATTAATACAATACATGAACGGAAATATGATATTAAAACCAATAGCAATAGCAATTAAATATGAACCAGCATCACGTGTTTGCGGGATTATCCTTAAGAAGATCCCAACAGGTAATACAATTGGAAACATCAACACTTGAAATATTTTGATGAAGAACATCTGAGCATAAATACTTCCAATGAACATCGATAATACATCAAACACATAACTTAATGCTTTATCCAGACAGCTTATGTCTACCAATGGTAACTCAAAAGTAATCTGTTTTAGGATAGATACTGGTAAAACAAATGACGATGCTGTCTGAATCCCTGCTTTCAAAACAAGAATCTCACCCATAACTCTAAGATTTTTATTTGAAACAATGTTCAAATACCTAATAGATATATCATACGATGTCATATTATTGGATGTAAAGTCTGGAACCTGTGTATTCACAAGAGATGGAACAACGTAATCATTGAATGCACTACTTAATATGAGAATACCTATTAGCAAGGCGATTGAAAAGAATACTTGATATAATTCAATACGCGCCCAGGCAGACATCTTCTTATCATTGAATAATTTGGATAGCATATACACTATTGTAGCCAGAGCTACCATTATCATAACAGGTGTTATGTAAAACATCGAATAACTCCATACTCCCATGTATACACCTATTTCAATTTCAACCTACCGAGTGCCATTAATGTTTTTTCACCACCGATTAATGGTGATATTGATTCAAACAATGTAAGCGTGACAACAAAATTAATGAGCACGCATATCAGAGAAAACATCAGGTTATACAAGGCGATTACTGATGTGTTCAACATGAATCTGTAAGGCAATAACATGCCTAGATACATGTTAATCTTACCGCCGTTCATTATGAAATCAAGTATCTTATCTCCCATATAATATTCACCAGGTATGCCTATGAGTTTGAACGGCAGGTTCATCAACCAATCAACTGCATTCTTTATTGAATCCTTTACCCAACCAACCGCATTCTTTATTGTATTCCATATACCAGAGAAAAATCCTGGTTGAGATGTTGGTTGTGGAGGATTTGTTGGTGTCCTCATGTCTATCCCTGTTAGATCCTCAAGATTTGTCGTAGTCCCAAACATATCTGTCATTTCATTTAAATCAATAAATTCATGATAACTCTCCATAAATCCTGTTATATTCTGGCCATGATAATTTATCGGCCCCCATATAAAATTATCATACAGATAACCATCAAGAATAACCATCATTGGATATACGAAAAAGAAAACTGCTGATAAAGCTATCAATGTTGATCCAGGTTTACGCGTTACAGGAAAAGCCCTTAATATAACACCCAACGGAAAGAATATCGTAAATGCTGTTTCTCTTATGAAATCAAGGAATACACGCTGTGCCCCGATAATAAGAAGATTAGTCGCCCATAATTTGTTCACATAGGATATCTGGTTTGATATAAGGGATAATGATCCCCATGGGCTTGTGCCGATGCATCCGACTATAATCCCTGCTTCAGTAGGAATAGGAACCACTGGAATGGTGAATGATATACTGGATAACGTTGCTATAAAGCTATGCACAGTAAACATGACCGACATGAAACCGATACTTCGTACCTTGTGATACATCATCGTAAGAAAATTATCAGCATAAAAATAATACGGTGGATATGTAAGATCTGAAGTATTCCCTGGCAGACCTAACAGGTTAAGTGCAATTGAATTAACTATGTATTGGAGTATGAACATACCAAATGCAACAAGGAATAAAGTCATTAAAAATTCTTTAATCTCTCCTGACACCCAACCTTTGAGTTTTGATAAGTTGAATGCATCAGCAATCATTTTGGTAATAACAATTATTCCGAGTGATATCAGTATACCTATTAATGAGAGCAAATAACCTGTACTTAATGGTATCACAGTCTCAACTGACATTAAATATATTGAGTATGCAAGCTTTTTAAATGTTATAACATCTAAATATATTGATGATGAAAGAGGTGATCTCTGAAGTCGTATCCAAATCTTTCTGGGATATGTCTTATGATGATTGACGTGCGGACTGATATTAGAAATGATTTCTTATAATAGGGTGAGATGTATGAAATATAAGATTTTATTTGTAATAATGACATTAATTTTAATAACAAACCTATATGCTGGTTATGTTGAAAAAAAGGATATTATAGTTATAGATGCAAAAACACGGGCCGTTCAGGGGGCGTCAGTAATAGTTGAGCATCAGTTGAATAGTATTGATGGTATTGTTAATACAACAGCTTTTTATACCGATAATTCTGGCAAAGCATCTATACGATTCATCAACAATGAATATCAGGATTCATTAACCGACTATAACTATAAGGTCTATGTTACTTATATGTCTCATCATAAAACAATAAGCCTAACTGCAGGACAGGGACCAAAAAGTGTATCTGTTCAATTACCTATATATGAATTGATAATCCATACATACGACCAGAACAATAAACCATTGATAGCCAATGTGACTGTGCTCAATATGACAAGAGAAACAAATAGTAATGGAATAGCAGTATTCGCAGCAGAAGATGGAACGTATGATGTCCACGTGACAAAAGACGGTGTCACAAAGACCTTTTCAGTTACTGTTGCAGGAAATGATGGTTATATTGATATCCCATTGAGTGTTTATAATGTTACGTTGAATGTGGCAGATGATAATGGTAAGAAACTAAACGGAACACTGACATATAATAATCAGACATGTGATATATCCTATGGTGTATGTAACATAAAGGTTATAGGCGAAGATGAATTCACAGTAAAAATAAACTATGATAATAAATCAATAACAAAAACATTAATAGCTCAGGATAATATTAATTTAATCATCGATAAAACCCCTCCAATCATTGATAATGTTAAGGTTATTACTGGAACCAATAAGGTAACTATACAGGCTGATATAACAGATCCAGGTATCAATCCATCTGGTATAAGCAATGATGAATTGCCTTATGTGGCATACACAGCAAATTATCAGGGCAGCCCGCCAGAAGAAAGCAAAGCAACGATGTTGCCTTTTGGAAAGGGTTATTTGGTTGACCTGCCTATTAAGAAAAACTGCCAGTTGCAGTATGTTATCTATGCTAAGGATAAAGAAGGTAATCTCGCCAGTTATTCGGGGGATGAGGTTATTGTCATAAATCAAGGTTCATCACAACATAATGAAAATAACGAGATAGTAATTCCACCTGAACATGGGAGCAGCAATCAAAATAATAATATCAAAAACATATTCACACTGAGAAATATTGTTGCGATTGTGTTAGCGGTTGTATTATTGATAAGTATATTATCATTCTGGAAAAAATCGCGAAGCAAGGTTTAATCAAAATTGTAATTTTATTCGAATAGTCAAATATGAACAGTATATACTATTTATTTAAAAGCAGGGGTGCCGGAGTGGTCGAACGGGCAGGGCTTAGGGTGTATCTCATTTGAATTATACATAAGAAACCCTGTGGCTTAGGCCTTCCAGGGTTCGAATCCCTGCCCCTGCAT
>JAGGTN010000012.1 GCA_021163645.1 Microcaldota archaeon
TTGCTCAGTTTAACAGCATTTGTTCTAGCACTTTCTAACAATCTAATATGAAGTTCTCTCTCAATCTTATGCACTGTTTTTTCATCGGGCTCTATCTTACCATGCATAATTCTTTCAATGTATGATTCCTTCTCATTCAATCTCTCAGCCAATACATGATGAGAGATACCTAATTTACTACACGCTTTCTGAATACGTTTAGCATAATCAGCAACGAGCTCATCATCATCTGTCTCTATCTTGATTTCTGATTTAAATGAATGATTTGGCAAGGACAAATCGTATTCAGATTCAATCCTGCTGATTATCTTACCATGTTTAGCGCACTTTTCACATACATCTAGCTCTGCACCTTCTATCATTATCTTATAAACAGCTTTCTTTTTACCACAGAGTTCGCATTTCATATTAAGAATATATTACCATGTGTTTAAATTACTTACGATTTTAGTCTTTATTTTCCATTTCTTTTTCCATTCACCCCCTCTTCCACTCATTCCTTTTCCTATCTCACTTGATTTATTTTTTTTTATTGTTGGTTTTGGTTATGATTAAGTCGGTTAAGTCTATTGAGTTAAGATTCAAAAAATTTAGGTAATGATTAATGATTACAAATGATTATAAAAAATATTACAAATGATTATAAATGATTACGATGCCATCAGAATATTTATAAACGCTTGCGTACAAATCTTAGTAGGAATAATAAAAAACCAAAAAAAAGCCCCGTCGTCTAGCGGTTAAGGATATCAGCCCTTGGACTGGAAAAATAAAACGAAGGATAGCTGAGGACCCCGGTTCGAACTTTTCTTTTGTGTTGTAATAATATGAAAAACGAAAATCCGGGCGGGGCTAACCTATTTTTATATCTGTTTTGACTTTATAACCAGGCAATTTTAGAGTGATACAAACATTTAAAAACAAAGTTATATATAAATTATAACATGAGAAATACACAAAATGACAGAGGAGGAAACAATAGAACGCAGATTGACAAGCAAAAACAAAAAGAGAATTATAAATTTGAAGAGAGACAGGTGATAGTATTACCTACGAAAAGTAAAAGAGAACTCTTAATTCGCAAACTATTCCCAAAAGAAGAAAAGGATTTTACACCTGCATTAAAAAACAATAAATATAATATGTTGGATAGATTATCAGAAACTGTTGGATTTCCTATCCTTAACCCTGAGAATGAGATAAAACAAGGCAATACCTCGATGAGGACAGATATTATAGCTTCAATCGGCGATACAGATTATAAGGTAATCATAGAAAATCAATTAACAACCTCAGATTCAGACCATATAGGGAGATTACTAATGTATATGTCTAAGGAAGATACAAAGTTCGGAATCTTGCTCAGCACAAGACTCAAAAGAGACCATGAAAACTTTTTCAGATGGATGAACAGTAAAGGCTTCTACCTTTACGGGATAGACCTAGTTACTTATAAAGTTTATAAGGATAGAGATTTGTTTATAATTGAGTTCAACCCACGTATTATCCCAGAAAACACACCATTAAGACAATTAACCGAACTACAAAAGAGATATAGCATTTTCTTCAAATCTCTCAGTAAGAAATTGAATAAGAAACTTAGGTCTCAACCAATGACTCATGCAACCAAAGAAATTACAGGGATAGGAAAATCAGGTATGTCATATGAAATAGGATTTCATACAGGTTTCTTTGGAATAAATTTAGTCTCACATATCTCTGGGGCAAAACAAAAAAACATCGAAAGAATAAAAGAAATTGAAAATTACAAAAAAGAGATAGAATCAAGATTAGATCAAAATCTCGACTGGATTTATTATGAAAATGATGATAATAAGAAAAAAGCTTATGTTG
The DNA here is from genome assembly GCA_021163645.1 of Microcaldota archaeon. GTDB lineage: Archaea > Micrarchaeota > Micrarchaeia > Anstonellales > JAGGTN01 > JAGGTN01. The sequence continues at coordinate 1,855 of JAGGTN010000012.1, forward strand.
GAATGAGGATACCATGCAAAAGAATAAATGAAATGACATCTAATCAGATGGATGATTTCGTTGATTTAATCATACCTAAGATAAAACAATTTATCAATACCATACAACCTTATGTGAAGAGGTTGAAATAACGTTGGATGGAGATGATTGGATGAAAAAGAATATCACAAAAAAGATTGTAGGAAAAAAAGGCGTTCCAAAAGACCCTATGGAAGAGGTAAGACAAAGAATGGTTCGAATGAATGTAAAACAAACACTTAAAAAAGCTGTGTTGAACGAATTGAAAACAACAAGTCTAAATGAAATCATTGAGAAAAAATTCCCTATGATAGTATCTCAAATGCATGAACATCCTGAATTACTGGAAAACAAAGACATAGCACTAGATGAGATAAATAACTATCTTAATAATCGGTTTGAAAAGAAAAAATTACATAATGGAATAAAATCTAATATATTTAGATTCATGGGGATCATTACAGCAACCGTAGGTGCTACCGGTTTAATTGTTGCCTTGTATACAGGTATAACTATGATCCCTAAAGCTATCATTCTAGGTATCTGTGGAACAGCAGGATTGTTTCTTCTATGGACAGGATACAGGGTTGGCTTAGAGATTCCAGAAGATGACAAGCGAGAATTAGAATATATCAGGACAAAACTGAAAGAGAAAGAGCAAATATACTTAAATAAATAAATGCATATTGGTTTTCGATGACAGCAACAAATCTTTGATTTGCCAAACGTTAGATTGAAGTTGGGTGATCATGGTGATAACCAATAGAAATATTTCTAAGGCTATTAAGGAAGTTAAATTCATGCTTAATAAAGAGAAGAGATTATCTTTATCTGGAAGTAGATATAAGTCAGATCCTTTTAAACTTCTTGTTTCTACTATATTGAGTGCTAGAACTAAGGATGAAACAACAGCTAGGATCGTTGATAACCTATTCAAAACTATTAAGAGTCCGTATGACCTTGCCTCGATCAATATAAGAACTTTAGAAAGATTGATATTTGCAAGCGGGTTTTATAGAAATAAGGCAAGAAATCTTAAGGATATGGCAAAAGTGCTCATTATAGACTATGACGGTAAGGTTCCAGACACTATAAATGAACTCGTCAAACTTCCGGGTGTTGGCCGTAAGACCGCAAACCTCATTGTTACGTCAGCTTTTCATAAACAAGGAATTTGTGTGGACACGCATGTTCATAGAATTATGAATAGATGGGGATATGTAAAAACTAAAACCCCAAATGATACTGAAATAGCTCTCAGGAAAAAATTACCTAAGAGATATTGGGCAGTCATAAATTTTTTGTTAGTAAAATTTGGTAAAACAATATGCAAGCCAATTAATCCAAGGTGTAATGAATGCCGGCTAAACAAAATCTGCCAATACGCAGTTAAAAGACATTGATATCAATCTTTATAAACATTAATATGTTATAAATTATAATAAGGTGTAGTAATGAATAATCTAACTAATAATCAAACTGAAAGGAATAGATCTGAGGAACTATACCATAATCAGATTAGAGGGATGTTCACTGGCCCGACAGAAGATATCATTACTGTTTTTAACATGGTTAAGCCCGAACCGGATAAGGATATTCTTACTGTATTAGGTTATGGTTATCCTTTTCTTTTTATATCAAAGAGCAAATCAGTAACAGGCATTGATAATGTTAAATCACAGACAATATTAAATTTAATATATAAATTCATGAGAGAAAAATCTAACGATGATGAATTCATGCAATGTATGAAAGAGATTTCAGGAGAATGTGAATCATGTCGTGAGATAACTATTCTCTGGGATAGGATTAAAGATAATTTTCAATATGAAGATAAAGTATTGGCAAAACAAATTATTGATGCAATGAAAACAAATAGGTTTTATGGAAGTTACAGATTAGGTCATATCGGTTTAGATATTTCTCCGCAAGAAAGAGTATCATCACGATTTCTTGTTGAGTTTTCAAGGATTCCATCTGTATTTGATAATGTTGAAAATTGCAGAATATTATGTGGAGATTTCGAGGAGATTGATTCATTAGTCGCTCAAAAGTTTGATGTCGTATTTACCAGTAATGTTCATCAATGGATAATAAATGGATTAAGAATGAAATTGGATGAAGATGGATTATCTTTTAGACTAAACAGATTCTTGAATCGAATAAAGAATGTTTTAAAACCAAACAGTTATGTTGTGGTATCAGAAGCCATTGATATAAAAGGAAGATATGGATGGTATATTGACCGCTACGGCGAAAATGTAAAAATAATTGAAGAGGATGAAGGCTTTTTTTGGAGGCATATCAAATTCACGTTTAATGATATTTTTTAAATATAATCTGTTATATCTTATTATGGTGTGCCATGAAATTAGACAAATTTATAAAAAACTCTATAAAGAATTTGGACCGCAGGATTGGTGGCCAGTTATTGGTAATAAAACAAATTCTAAGTTCGAAATCATGATTGGGACAATATTGACGCAGAATACATCATGGAAGAATGTGGAGAAAGCAATAATTAACTTGTCAAAAGAAAAATTAATATCTCCTATAAAAATAATTTCATCAAAAAAAATTAAGAAGTGTATTCACCCTGCGGGATATTATAATCAGAAATATAATTATCTTATTGAATTGTCTAGATGGTATTTAAAAAACAAGGATAAAATTAACCAGATGAAAACAAAGGAATTAAAGGAAGAGTTGCTTTCAATAAAAGGTGTTGGGCCTGAAACTGCTGATTCAATTATTCTTTATGCTTTCAACCGTCCAGTATTTGTGGTTGATGCCTATACAAAACGTTTCTTAGAAAGGCATAAATTAATACAAAGGTCTGAGATGTCCGATTACTATGCAGTCCAAAATATTTTCCATAGATGTTATTCAAAACTATCCCAAGATGAAAAGGTTAGAATATATAAGGAGTATCATGCATTAATCGTTGAATTGGGGAAAAGATATTGTAGGAAAAAACCAAATTGCGATAACTGTCCTATCAAATATATGTGAACTACCCCGTACTAAAGTACGGGGCTTCCTGATTCATAGACCCTCCAACGAGAATCTCCACAGGCGTAAATTCGGACAGTCCCTGTCCTAATTCTTTCAGATTATTCAGGTTTTTTGTTTTCTTCAACCTTTTTAAACCTGATTTTAATATATTTATTGCTGCATTATAATCCCTGTCAATAACCAACCCACATTTAGGACACTTATGTATTCTTACAGACAAACTTTTCTTAACCTTATGCCCGCATCTGCTGCATTCCTGTGTTGTATCTCTCGGATTGATCTTTATTACTTCAGAATCAGCTCCTCTGTTCTCTTCCTAGTCTTTTCAAGCTTTTATCAAGGTATTTAGGATTGTCAAAATGCCCAACCATTCTTTGATTATGGATTTTTGTATCTTTTAATTTTTTATATTCAACTGTTATACAAGCAAACCATTTACCAGAAAGATGATGTTTTATTGTTATTTGTTTAATTACACCTTTGAGTTTTCTGTGCTTTCTGAATGGGATTTCTCCTATCTTTGACAGGTACAACAATTTCTGTCTTTTTTCTGTTTCTATTATCCTGAACCCTGATTGATTATAAGTAATTGTCTTGAGCCAAGACATGCCAGAGAAATTAATCTGCTTGTGAAAGTCAGATTATCTTTGATTCATACAAAAATAGGATTTATGCATCTGATAACAAAATCATAGTATCAGTGAATTCAGTGATAAGCGTTAACGACCATTAAAATTTTTGTATTATTTTTTTGGATTTCACTAATATTGGTAATCATGGATAAACTCTATTAATGACCCGCGGGAAAGGTATCGCATCCCTAATATGATCAAGGTTTAACAGCCATTTTATAAACCGTTCCAAGCCAAGACCAAACCCGCTGTGTGGAACTGAACCAAACCTGCGCAGGTCAACGTACCAACTGTAAGAAGGATCTTTCGGGTCAAGGTTAAACTGCTTCATAGCATCGAGCAGTTCTTCAAGTTTCCATATCCTTTCAGAACCACCAATTATTTCACCATGGCCTTCCGGTGCTAATATATCGTCATTCAGAACATATTTTGGGTTGCTGGGGTCTGGGCGCATGTAGAACGCTTTCATGCCTCTTGGATATTTTTCAATAATCAATGGTTTATCAAGTTCCTGAGTCAACGCCTTTTCCTCGTCAGCACCTGGGTCATCACCCCATTCAAATTTAATGTCCATACTTTGCAACCTGTCAACCATTTGATCATAAGTTATCCTGTCAAAAGGAGCTTTTACTTTCTTTAAAATTTTCGGATCCCTATTAAATCTCTCTAGAATATCATTATGTTCATCAACAAATTTTTGTACGACATGCTCAATCATTTCCTCTTGTAATTTAATATTATCTTCATGGCTATACCATGCCATCTCAGGCTCAATATGCCAATATTCTGCAAGATGCCTAACAGTCCTTGATTTCTCAGCACGAAATGATGGTGCCCAAACATATATCCTTTCAAGCGAATATATCAAAGCTTCGCCATACAACTGCCCGCTTTCACTAAGATATGCTTTCTCACCAAAATAATTAACTTCAAACATATGAGACCCACCTTCGCATTCATTCTTAACAATTATTGGTGGGACGACCTCATAAAATCCCTTTGAATCGAGAAATTCTCTGATATAATTAGATACATAATGCCTAGCTTTTAATACATTTGTAATTTTTTGAGAACGCAGCCATAGATGTCTATTATCCAGCAAGAATTCAGTTGAGAAATCCTTTGATATCCTGAATGGTTCTCCTATAGATATTGGGGTCAATTCAGTTACGATTAATTCTGTACCTCCTGGCGCACGAGAATCCTTATGAATTTTACCTTTAACCTCTAAAGAACTTTCAATATATAGCTTATTAGCATTTTTCCAAACATGCTCACTAACATCATTTTTCGATATCACACATTGAATTATTCCCGTTACATCCCTAACAATGATAAATAACACGTTATCCGAACCACGTTTTCTGTACACCCAACCACGAATACTGATTTCGCCATTGCTCATAGATAAAACCCTATTTACATGTTCAAACTTTTTCATATCCTCACCTTATCTTTTCAGTATATCAGAATAATGAAATAGAGCAGTGAACTTTTATAAGTTTTTGCCGTGCTTTAACTTATAATTTTAATGTTATATCTATAATTTCAATGCTAACCTTTTCAATCTATTTAAGCTCTGCTTAGGAGTTTCAACTGTGTTTAATATATATACTGGCACCTTAGAAAATAGTTCTCTGAAAAATTCCTTACGTTTCTTAATCTTAGCAGAAGTTCTAATCAATTGATGCGGATTACAAAAATCATTTTTCGTCATAAATTCCATTGCTTCACCTGTTGAAACTTTGGCCAATATCTTCTTATCCCTTTTATCGCGTTTTAGGATAACTATCATCTGCAATACAGATGTTTGTTTTATCCTATCTTCACCTAATAGATGATTCACATCAATAATCGTTCTTCCCATATTATCATAATCAATACTTTTCATACGTCGTTTATATTTGGGCCAGGATTCCGTTAGGTCAGCGCGTATATATGAATTTCTCTCAGAAGAGAATATCCTGATTTCATGATCATACAATCTAACAAAGAACCAATCATCAGTAAGGAAGTTAAATCTGTTATCTAACATCAATCCATATGTCAATGTTGTCTTACCGCTACCACTAGGACCAATAATTCCTATACCTCGGCCAGCATGATCTATATATGAGCCGTGGATAGAATATCTTCTGTGTTCTGATACAAAATCTTCTAAGAAATCTGCAACCAACCCTAACGCGATACTTTTAACCCAGCCATAATAATCACAGTTTTTGATTATAACTGTTTTTGATAACGGTTCGTATAACACCTGTAATTTATTCTCTTTATTCTTAATTATCCTTCTATTTTTTATGCTTCCATCGCCTGATATCGCAAACAATCTACCGTGCGGTCTTATGTATTCCGGCATATCCTTGAAATTCTCCTGCCACATGTCATAAAATTCATGATTATCAGTAAAGAATTTTATACAGGTTCCATGAATCTCTGCCTTTTTCTGGTATAGATTAACAGAAATCAATCTATCCATTATCCTATCCTTAGTTGCCCGAGAAATTAGTTTAACTTTATATCCCATAAGAAAAGTAAGATGGTTATATTTAAATAAATATCTTCCTTATCGCTTTCTATTTACACACTCTAATTTTTTAATCTTACGCGTTATGATCTTCCCATCAGTAAAAAAGAAATTAAATTCTGTTTTAAACCTTTTTCTTACTCTATTCTGCTCTAATACGGAATGATTATGAAGCCTTACTACTAACTTACCTAGCTTCATATCTCCTGAGTTTTTTTCTTTGAGATAGTTTTCAAGAATTTCTTTAATATTTTCAACAACCTGTTGGAGATTCTTAATCTCATTTATACTCAGGTCCTTTTTTTTCTTTGATATGAATATCCTAGATTTGCCATATGAAAACAGCTTGAACAATATGTCAAATTCTTGTTTAGAATTTATTTGCTTTTTATTGGTTATAATATCAATAATCTTCTTTGATGGATGTCTAATCCCTGAGTAATATAATAGGTATTTAATTCCTTTTTCCATTGATAGGTTATTAGATGGAGGTAGCATCTTATCTACAAGAACATTGGCAATCCCCCTTCTATCATCTAAATACTCGCTTTCAGCATTAATACCTTTTTGCATGAATCCATCTAAACCTTTAAATACTGTCATAAATATAATTTGCATTTAGACATTTAAAAACTTTTGGTCTTGTTTATTTAACCAGCAACTGTAAATCTTATTTCATTGGAATAAAACGTTTGATTATGAATATAATAAACAAATCTCATTTTGCTCATAAATTTATTTCCTTTATAACCCAATGTTATATTCTCGCCAGGATTGATAATATGCATTCCTTCAGGAGAACCATCCATAAAACTGTAATCATCTGCATTATGGGTAATATTCAATTCATGCCATTTCCCTTGATAATAATACTGCACAGCAGGTAAATTCTCGTGGTTCTTGATATTACTTATATTTATTGGAATATTTAGATTGTTTTGAATTGTTATAAATATATCCGAACCTGCAACATAAACCTTTTTATCAGTAGTTAAGGAAACGTTACCCATAATTTTGACATGTTTTGTCTTATTCACACTTCTGTTACTTATATTTTTTGGTTCTTCAATAACATTCTTTATCGCTTGCTCAGGAGAAATATTAGTAATGTTAATAGACTCATTCTCAGGTTGATTTATACAGCCTGTAACGAAAATCAATATAAAAATTGATGCGGTCAACAACACAGTCGGTAATAAACCTCTCATAGATTCACCTCTTTCTTCTGTCATATTTCGCTTTCTTCAATTTTCTGAATAATTCCTTGTACTCGGCAGAATATCTCTCTCCAAATAGGATAAAATATATGTTGATCAATGCTATTAAGGCGGCTGCGCTGTTCAATATCAGGAAAATAATATCGTTCAAATTATAAGCATGATAAGCAAGTAGGATACTTCCTATAAAATACAACACAGCAAACTCTATTTTGATATCACAATGCCTATCTTTTATCGTTTGATACGTTTCATATAGCCATCCAAGTAATATAAGAGATAATCCAATTATACTAATTATCATGAGCATGGAAGAAATAAAATAAGATTAATAATAAAAAGGCTACTCTGGTACAATATAGAAAGATTTAAAAACCTTTTGTCTCATAAAAACCATCAGGCGCGTAAGCTCCTATGAGGAGGTGGGGATATGAGAATCCGATCACTTGCTTTCGATTATCCTGAAGATGATGATTTTGAAGATGAAGAGAATTGGGATGAAGAAGACGAAGAAGATATGGACTTTTAATGTGTTCAAGTCTTATAACAAGTCTTATAATATTCTTTATTTATATATTTTCTTTTTTATTCCTAATTGTTTTTTCTCGTATTTTTATTCCTCTGCTTGATAATCTTTTAAAGGTTTATACCCTAGTTATAAACATGAAGAAATCAAATATAAAGATAGTGTCATGGAATATTAACGGTATTAGAGCAGCAGTTAAGAATGGATTCATCAAATCAGTTGATAAAATCAAACCAGACATTCTATGCATGCAAGAGATAAAATCAGATAACAAATCATTTCCAAAACAAGTAAAGGAATTTGCAAACAAAAAAGGCTATTTTTTAATCATTAATCCAGCTCAAAAGAAAGGTTATGCAGGAACAGCCGTTTTAACAAGGATAAAACCTCTAAAAATAATCAACAAGATAGGAATTGATAAATTCGATGCAGAAGGCAGGTTTCTATTATTGGAATTCGATAAATTCTATCTATTCAATACTTATTTCCCACATTCAAGAAGAGGATTAACAAGACTTAGATTCAAGATAGAATTCGATGATGCGTATCTAAAATTCATTGAGAAGTATTCAAGCAAAAACAAACCATTAATCCTTACTGGAGATTTCAATGTTGCCCATAAAGAAATCGACATAGCTAACCCAAAACAAAATGTGAATAATGCAGGATTTACCAATGAAGAGCGAAAATTTATTGATGAGTTAATCGCAGACCAATATGTTGATACATTTAGATATCTACATCCAAAATCTATTAAATATTCATGGTGGACATACCGATTTCATGCCCGTGAAAGGAATATTGGATGGCGTGTAGATTATTTCTTCATACAAAAACGATTTGTTAGAAAGATAAGAAAAGCTGACATATTAACAAACACCTATGGCTCTGATCATGCACCTATTATTTTAGAACTGGTTTTATAGCTTTCTTAAAATCTGTGTTGGGTTGTTTTTTGTTTTTTGGCTTGGTTTTGGTGTGTTAGGGATTGGTGATTGGGTTGGATTGAGTTATTTTGGTTGGTTGGGGGTTGGGGTTGATTGGTTTATTTAGTTTGGTTTTTTTGGTTGGGTTGATTTGGTTTTGGCTTTGTTCTTTTTTTGGGTTGGCTTGGTTTTGGTTTGGGGGGTGGCTTGGTTTGTTTTTTTTGGTTTTGATTTGGCTTGGGTTGATTTGGTTGGGATTGGATTGGTTTTTGGGTTGGTTTGGTTTTTGGTTTGTTCTTTTTGGTTTGGTTTGGGCGGCCAGCAGACTCAGACATCATAAACTGGGTCAAATAAAATAAGAAGAATTTATTAGAGGTTTTTAACCAACAATAGTTTTTTAAATATTCAATTTATTAGTTTTCTTATGTTGGATATTCATTATATAAGAGAGCATACAGAAGAGGTTAGGAAAAATATCGCAAGAAGAGGTAGGCCAGAGTTTATAGAACTTTATGAACAGCTCATCATCAGTGATATTCAACATCGTAATAATCTTAAGCAGCTGGAAGAGATTAGAAAGAAAAGAAATGAGATATCCAAACAGATAAACGAACTTAAAAAGAAAAATGAAAACATTTCTGGATTGATAAACAAAGCAAAAGAATTGCCAAGGAAAATCAAAGAAATTGAAGATAGAGACAATGTTTTATTAGATAAGATAAGGTCAATATTATTGCGATTGCCAAACATAATGTTAGATGACGTGCCTGAAGGAAAAGATGAAAACGATAATGTTGAAATCAGGAATTGGGGAGAACCGCGTAGGGATAAGGTTGAAAACCATGTTGATTGGCTTATTAGGAAAGGTTATGCTGATTTTGAAAGAGCAGCAAAAACTTCCGGCGCTAGGTTTTATTTTCTCAAAAGTAAAATGGTTAAATTGCAGATGGCAGTATTGAATTATACAATTGATTTTATTGAGAATAAAGGGTTTCAGGCAATCTTGCCGCCATTCCTTACGAATAGAAAAATAGAGGAAAGTGCAACAGAATTGAGCGCGTTTGAACAGGTCTTATATAAGGTGGATGATGAGGATTTATATCTGATACCTACAACAGAGCACCCGATTTTAGGTTATCATTACAATGAGATTATTGATAAGAACGAGCTTCCATTGAAATACATCGGTTATTCACCTGCATTCCGAAAAGAAGCTGGTGCTCATGGTAAGGATATGAAAGGCATATTCAGGGTTCATCAGTTCATGCAAACAGAGATGTTTGTTTTTTGCGAACCGCAACAATCAGAAAAAATACATGAAGAAATGGTTTCCAATGAAGAAGAAATATTAAGGTCGTTGGAAATTCCATTTCGGGTGGTTAAGGTATGCTCTGGTGATTTACCTCTCGTTGCAGCCAAAATGTATGATATCGAAGCGTGGTTCCCAGCACAACAATCATACCGTGAGATAACATCATGTTCTAATTGTCTTACTTATCAATCAATACCAGGGAAGATAAGAATGATTGATAAGAAAGGAAACAGGATATGGCTCCATACTCTTAACGGAACCGGTCTTCCAGATACCAGAACGTTGGTAGCAATCATTGAGAATTTCCAAGACGAAAACGGTGATGTAATAGTTCCTAAAGTTTTGAGAAAGTATACTGGTTTTGATAAATTATGATTTATCATTTCATGGTGAATTTGTGCTTTAACTGTTTGTAAAAGTTGTAAATGAATATATTCATGAAATATTTTTGAAAATCCAAAACAGATATTCCTATTCAATATTATTTAGTTCACTCATGATATACCTAATTGCATCATCAATTTTATCTTTTTTAGGTCCATCTGCACCTGCGGCCAAAGGATGGCCTCCACCAGAGCCACCTAACAACTTCCCCACCTCATCCATGAGTTTGGGAAGGATTATCTTGTGTTTAAGATAAGTAGCCAGCCTAGCAGATAACCTTACCCCATCTTTTGATAAAACATAAGCTATTGCAAGGTCGGCTCCAGCATCCTTAAACATCGATGATATAATAGATTCATGTGATTTACATTTGGAAACTGTCAATATCATATCATTCTTAAGATAATCAACATCTGAAGAGATTATCGTATCTAGAATTAATTTTCTCTCGCCAAAAGGCAATGGCTCATTAATAAATTCTATCAATTTATTGTAAGAAATATCTGAGATGCCTAATAATCTATTAAATTTATCAAAGGTTTCACTTGTACCCTGACTAAAACGAGCAGTATCAGTAATTATTCCAATCATAAAGATTGCTGCCAACCTCTGAGGGATATCGTTATAATCTATCATGTCAAGTAACAGTTCAGTGGCAGAAGTCGCATCATTTCTTATGTATGCTTCTTTATACTTAATCATACCCTTTGGTGTGATATGATGGTCTATTACTAGATCAACTATTCTATCATTTAACTGTGGTAGAAGGACTTTCGATGATGCATCAACAACAATTATATGATCGTATTCATCAAGGTTGTCCATAACCTTATAACCTTTTACAATATTTGCTTCCTTAGCCAGTTGAAATGTTCTCTTGGAATCAGACCTTAAAAAATCATGCACTACAATATCACAACCTAGATAATAAGCAACACCTATACATGATGCAATCGCATCAGGGTCTGGAATCGTGTGCGAAGTAACAGCACATTTCCCACCAGTCTCTTTAATGAGGGAAGAATAATCTTTTAGTTTTTTTATCTTTTCCATATCGAACACCTGTAAAAATTATATTCTCTTTAGGAATCTTCTTTTCAATAATCTCTTCTCCTTCTTCCAATTCTTTCTCAACACTTTTCTTAGGAGTAAAGACATATATTCCTACAAAAATCACCATAAGTAGAACCACAAACATAGGATTGAATATAAATGGTAATCCATATATAAGCTCAGTACTTTGAGAGCTATCTATAAGCGCACTTACATTAAACAATGAATGCAAAGGAATGATTAATAATAAAGCAAGTGGAAATGATATAAGAAGATATGAGTGAAGTTTGGAATGTGCTTTAACATAACCTATTACTGCACCACCTATCCCAGTAATTATCCCATGAGCAAGTGTGTTAAAGAAAGAGCGATACAGAATAAGCTGGCCCCATACAAGAACACCCAATTCATACGGATTAGTTTTTGACACAATATAGAACCAATTCTCAATAAATGCAAAACCAACACCAATAGTAAAACCAAATATCAATCCAGTTATCCTGTCATCATATTCATGATGCTGAGACATTATAAACAATCCAATTGATTTCACTGTTTCTTCGATCAACGGCGCGATTACGACTGCTGTTAGCAAATTTTTACTTATCCCTCCAACAACTCCTAAATAATGAGAATTTAGGATACCAATAGTCATTGTATTTAATGAAAATGATATGAACGCTGCTGCGCCGCCCCATAAGAATAATGATGCAAAGAATCGTAATGGTTTAGTATCTAAATACCAAGCAACAGCAAAATAAAATATAGGAAGCACTAATGCTACAATTCCACCTAGGACAATCAGTTGTGAGGTGATCTTGACACCAAAAGAATCAACCGCCGCATTCCACATATAAAATATCATAAGAACAATAATTACTATTTCAATGAGCCAGATTATTGGCGTCATGAATACATCTGCAACACGTTCACCGAAAGGTCTTCTTTTCATTATAGGAAAAAACAATGTCCTAAAAGTATATTCATTCTTTAACACACCAGGAATTCTATGATGAAATGCAGAGACTACAAGGATCATCAATATAAGGATAATTATTAAACCTCCAATTGGAATCAGGTATGAATGGGCCAATAAAATGTCATATTCCACCATATTCTCATAATGGCTCCAATCTTGTCTTATAACAAAAGCATAACCATGAAATTCATTTTTTTCATTAGAAGCCAATAATAAATAATCAACATTTCTGAATCTCTTTCCAGGATATGAAATCCTTAAAGTGATGTTGATATCCATACTCGACATATGCTTAAGAACACCGAGCGATTCAACAGGCTTATATACATTATTATCCTCACGTCTCATAAGATACATAACAAAGCTCTTATTAGTAGGATTGTTCACGGTTGCTAAGACATTGATATCATCAATGGGTTTATCAAGCACTCCCATATTGACATCAACATTCGCATCTAAATCAAAGAGCACATCCGATTGATTCAATTCTGTGATAGAAAAAATACAGTTGGAGAATATTAAAATTATAAAAACAGATAATAATAGATGGTTTAATCTCAGGGTTTTATCTTGAGGGGAATTATGTTTAGGAATGTAGATATTCATGACGACACCATTTAGAAAGGAATGGGTAAGTACAATCCAATTATCCGCGACAGTTTACGTATCAGTTTCCAATACCATTTATTCTGTTTCTTAATGACATTTAAAAGCGGTTTGAATGCCTGTTTCTCAGCAGGGCCCAGCTTACTCTCAGTAATTTTCAAATGCTCTTTACCATCAACAATCGTTTTCTCTTCCTGTTGACCTATCTCTTTTTTCGCCTGAGCATACCAAGGTGGCAGTGTTGAATCTCTATTCTTAATCGCCTTTATAAAATCATTCATAGATATCTTCCTTTCTTTACCTGTCTTAAAAGCCTCTTTCCATGGTATCGCACTTGCATCTTCAACCACTGCTTTGAGGTCTGCAGAAGAATAACCCATGGTCGCTATTCCCAATCTATACCAAGATATCCGGCCAACCGGTCTCTTTCTTGAATGAATTTTCAATATAGCCACCCGTGATTTAAGTTTCGGAGCAGGAACATAAATTGTTTTACTGAATCGTCCCGCCCTTCTTAAAGCAGGGTCTACATCCCATGGTGCATTAGTAGCTCCAACCACCAAGACATTTTGATTATTTGCTTCTATACCATCCATTTCGTAAAGCAATTGATTAACAGCTGCCTTTAGGTATTGAGCACTTTCACCCATCTTATCTCTTCGCCCACCCAAAGCATCAATTTCATCAACAAACATGATGCAAGGAGTATTCTTTCTTGCCATTTCAAAAATCTTATGGATATTCTTCTCTGTGCCACCAACATATTGGTCAAGAACATCTGATAACTTAACATTGATAAAATTAAGTTTACCTTCCCCTGCTGCCGCTTTCATGATATAGGTTTTACCACACCCTGGTGGACCGTATAACAAAATCCCACCACCACCAAGCGTGCCGTACTTTCTGGCAAGATCTGGTTTCATCAATGGATAAACGATTGCATCCCTTATCTGTTCCTTTAATTTTTCCATACCCGCAATATCCGAGAAATTGATCTTAGGTTTTGACAATAATCTTATAGTATCTACTTGTTTTCCTTGTTCGCCAGGAGCTCCACCAGTAGGGATAGATTCCATACCACCAGATTCTGCTTTACTCTTTGCTAATTCAAGATGCTTCTTTGCATCTTCAAGATTCGGGTCTAGCTCAAGCGATTTCTCATAATCCTTTATGGCATTGTTAAGATCATTCTTATAATCATAAGCAAGACCCCTTACATGATATGCCTCAGCAAAGTTTGGATTAAGCTTGATTACCTTATCAAAATTCTCAATAGCAGTATCAAAATCCTCTTTGCAGGCATAGGCCAGTCCCCTGTTGTAATATGCTTTAAGGTATTTGTTATTTAATTCTATTGCTTTATCATAATTTTCTATTGCGCGGTCAAAATTCTGTTTTCTGTAATACGCATCACCAAGATTATTATATATGACTGGATTACTCGGATCTAATTCTAGTGATTTGGAATAATCTGTTATCGCACGGTCATAATTTTTCAGATAATAATAAGATAATGCTCTGCTGAAATATGCTTCTGAAAAGTGCGGATTAAGAATAATTGCCATGTTATAATTCTCAATTGCCTTTTCATAGTTACCCTTTTCAAAATATGTATTACCTCTATGATAGTATGTCTGGGCATCAGGTGCGCCGCCTCCTCTTCTTGAAGCTAGATTGTCTGATTTTTTTCTATCTATGCCTCTTACCATAATTTATAAAAAGAAGGTGAAGTTTTTAAATGATTATGTATAAATGTAACTGTTTTAAATTTTTTCCTGCTCTTTTTTTTGGTTTTAAAGTATTAAATACCTCTTATAAAACTCTTGTTATTCTATTTGACCCAGTTTATGATGTGGACTCATGTTTTATGATAACAAGCCAATGAATCCCAAGCCAATCAAACAAATCAAATCAAACAAAAAAATCAAATAACCCAATCCAACATCATCAACCAAAAAAACAAATCAAACCCACCAAACCAAAAAACCAAATCAAAACCAAACAAATCAAAACCAAACAAAACCAACCCAACCAACCCAGCCAACCCAATCAACCCAATCAAATAAAATAATCAAGCCTGAAACAAAACAAATCAATCCCAAATAAAAAAACAAACCATAACAATCACTAAACCAAAACAAGCAAATAAAAAAACAATCAGCCTCTCAACTCGAAAGTCCACAGAGGATTAACCATAATTAATAATTAACAATTAATATCTTTAACTGAAAACCCACAATGAAAAATCAGATGAATATAACAATAAAAATTTAACATACAAACAAATGTTTAAAAAAAGAATGGAAGAAATATATTCTTGTAATGGAGAAATATATTCTTGCAATCAAAGATTGCAATTGTAAAATCAAAAATCGTATGCGGTGATAGTCTAGCCTGGTAGGATATGAGCTTGCCAAGCTCAAGACCCGGGTTCAAACAATCATTTTCTTATGATTTGAAAATCCCGGTCACCGCATATTCTTCCCTTTAACCTTATGGCAGATTATAAAAACTCTAAGACCAAATTTACCATGAATAATATCTATCATACATGTCTTCTATCCTCTTCAAAGCATTCCTTGGACCATTATCAGTTGTCCGCGCACGTTTATTAAGGCCTCTTAATCTTTTCTTATATGTATTTATATTATCCAGCATGAAGGATATCTTCTTAGATAATTTATCTTCATTCAATTGTTCATGAGTAATGAATTCTCCAAAACCCAATTTCTTATATCGTTTTGCATTAGATATCTGTTCAGGTTGCATGGAATCTGGGATTAGGAGCGCTGGAACTTCCATGATCATAGATTCCATGATACCAGCATTACCCGCTGGAATAACATGTATATCAGCAGTTGCCATATAACTATATATATTATGATTAAATGGTTTAAGACAAATATTATCTCTTTTAAATCCTTTATCAATACTGAAATGAGAGAATAAAAGATCAGCATCCACTAATTTGAATGAATTGAGCATGACTGGGATCATATTTTTCCTGTACATTTGTCCGCCAATTGTCATGAATACCTTTTTTCTCCTAGGATTCTTAAATCCTAATGATTTCCATGATCTTTTACTAAACCCTTTTACCATACGATTTAATGGCCCAGTAATAACCGTCTTTTTCTTGATATTTGGTTTATGCGAGAGTAAAGGAAGGGATACCGTAGTTGGCGGTTTAAAATCACCTATAAGTATTTCATCAGCTAAGAAATATTGGGATATGAGAGATATCTGCATGGACTGCTCAATAAGGCGAAGATTTATTTCATTTCCTAAGTTACTCAACTTATCTAATATCTCTTCAGTAACTTCTGGACTTACGAGATTTTGTGTCTTAGGACATTTTGTTTGATTACACATGAGAAAAACAGGTTTTTTACTTCTATACCCTGCCAGAATAGTTGAAACCCTTGCATCAGAAACTATAATATCAAAATATTTCATGAGCCTTTTCTCATATTTATATGATTTATACATTCTTACTGGCAGAGCACTAGATTTGAATAATGTCTTTGACAGACTGAACACACCTGCATCACCAGACATCACAACCTCTCTTAGGACTTCCTTAACATTAACATTCTCTGACCTTGCCTTATCATAAGCAACACCATAAGTAGCCATAACAACATCATGACCTGCCTTAACAGCCTCTTCATAAAGAGAAATGGCTCTCGAATAATGACCTAATCCTTCACCATTCAGACCAATATAAATTCTCATAAATGTAATTGGAGGATTAAACTTTTAATTTATATGGTTCGATTATAAGTGTTTAGCAAGCCAATGAATTATTCTAAACCAATCAATCCAACCCCAACCAAGCAAACCAACCAAAAACCAATAAAAAAATCCAACCCAATCAAAACCAA
>JAGGTN010000045.1 GCA_021163645.1 Microcaldota archaeon
ACGAACCCTCTTAGGAATATAAGACAAGAGTGACTCTAATGGCTTATTCAATTCCTTGGCTATCTGATTTTGCTTATTCTTATTCTTATTCATATCCTCCTTTGTCTGAGCCTTCTCTCCTGGCATGCTCTTATTATGAGCATCATGCTTAAAAAACCTTATCGCCATATTAATTTTATGTATGTCTTTATTTTTAATCCTTTTCATTGCGTTTCTATGACGTGATTAGTATATGAATAACGAAGTTAAATTTTGATAACATAATAATTTTTTAACACACAATATCTTTAACACATAATATCTTGGCACACAATAAAGGTGATAGAATGAAAATATTCCTGACAAAAAGAGTAGCAGAGAACATACTAGATAGATTGAATAAGATTAAAGATAAGCAAATTGGATCAGAAAAAATTGAGATATCACCAGATCTAGGATTATCAAAAATAATAATCAATATCAATGATTTCGATGATAACAAACTCAAAAAGATAATGAAAACAAACGCAGTATATTATTATGACACTGAAACAAAAGAATATTATAAAATAGCAATATACAATAATAGGCTTTACTGCCAATTAAATGTATTTGATAAATATCCAGTATTAACAATAAATGGGTTTAGAATGCATAGGGTTCTTGATGACCCGTTAAAATATGTTAATCAGATAATCAAATTATTAAGGATAAAACAAGGAAATTCTATCCTAGATACATGTATGGGATTGGGATATTCCGCCATCGAAGCAGCTAAACAGAGTAACGATATCACAACATGCGAAAAGAATGATTGTGTTTATGAAATAGCGAAAGTCAATCCATGGTCATCAGGATTATTTTCAAATAAAAACATAAAAATAATAAGACAGGATGTAATTGATTATATCAGTAAAACAGATAGAACATTTGATATCATCATTCATGACCCACCAACCATCAAAATGACTCCTGAACTATATTCAAGGGAATTCTACGGTATGATAAATAAGATATCCAATGAAGGAGCAAAGATGTTCCACTACTTTGGCGATATCAATAAAGAGCAAAATATGAGAGCTTATGAGAGAGCGGTTAAAGAGATGGGATGGAAAGTAAGATTCTATCCAGAAGTTCTAGGCGCCATCTTTGTAAATGAATAAATATTTATCAAATCCAAGCCAATCCAAAACCATCATGCGAAATCATTTACTAATGTTTATTCTGGATGGATATTTAAGATCAATACGCTCATTAAGCCTATTGATAAGCTGTTCTGACAGGCCATACTTATCCTTATACTCTAGGATAAGATTTTTCAACGCATTGTTCTTATCATCGGATATCTTTATCTCATTTTTTTGAGATATGTAACTAATGAGCAAATCAGCATGGATATTAAACAATTGTTTATTGGTATCAAAATCAAATTTAACACGCTCAAACATCAGTTTCTCAACCTTATAAGAATACTTATCAATTTCATTCTTACGCATCTTGATAAACAATTCAGATAACATCTCAAATTCATCATCACTAGACAACATATCCTCTTCAAACATTTTCTCAATACTTAAACGCAGATGTTGAGCATTATAGTTATCATTATCCACCATACGGTCTATCATAAGAATCTTTACTCTATTATCGATATCTGGATTATTAAGTATCTTGAAAGCTATCTGCGACGTTCCTTTAGTATCAGCAACAGCATAACCAACATCCACCTTATCAGAAAATGCCTCTGCTTTAATCATGCGTTTGATTATCGAATTGGAAATCCTGTTCATCTGCCTATTCATCCTATCCTTCAAGTCCTTATTCTTAGTCAATCCAGATATTTCAGCACTCTTAACATATACATTAAGCTCTTCCTTCGTAATATTATAATAATCCAACTCTATCGGCTCCTTGGATAATCCCATACTGATTTTATTTCCTTCTATACTCTCTTTGATGTTTTCATTTTCTTGGTTTTCTTCATTCTCTCCACTGCTTACCATTTTATCCTCATCCCCATTATCAAATCTTTCGTGTTCAATATTTTTAATTATTCTCTCTTCAAAGAGATGAATATTACTGTCCAAATAAAGAACCAAACCCTGTTTGTGCAGCAGATTCCTCTTCTTCAATCTTCTTCAATATCTTTTCCTTATCCTCACCAGTGATTTCTTCAGCTATTTCCTTGAGTTTATCCATAACGAATTTTCTTTTTTCATCATCAAATACATCTATCATAAGTATCTGTTTACCATTCTTATCAAAATGCATTCCGTCTCTAACAGTATAACCTATCTTTGAGAAACTTATCTCAGCATAAGGATCTGCTTTAAGTATATTATCCAATTCTTTTTTTTTGCTGTTATCGATAATAAATAACAGTTTCATATCAAACACCTCGTTATCAATCCATTTTTACTTCTAACAATTCATTTAACAATTGAAAATTCTCCATTCTATCCAAAAATGAGCATATTAAGATTATCTAGCCTTTAGCGCGCCAACAGCAATGATAAATCCGAGAGTTATCATGAGAAAAGGTGTTGCAACAGGGTCTATGTTTATCATTTTAAGTTCAGATGCAAGCCAGAGAATCCCCCCTGCTACTATAAATAGCCCAGATACCAAAAGCTCCTGTCTTAAAAAACTATCATTTTTCACGCTCTTCATTCTAGCTGTTGTTCTAGTCTTAGTCTCCATAACCTTCTTACTTGCTCTCTTTCTGCTCGTATTTTTTCTTACCTTTATTTTTTTCTTCTTGGTTGCCATGAAATAATTAGGTTGGAAAGGTTTATAAATATTCCCATACATAATTAATAACAATAAATAACAATTCTAAAACTTATCTAAATAGAACAAATAAAATAGAGGTGTTTTTGTATGACAGAACTTAAAAATGATAGGAGAAAAGATGTGAATAAAGATGGTAAAAATAGGAATATCAATGATGATTCAAAACATAGGACTCAAAATCCAAAGGTTGTACGAAGGATTATGCAAGAGACAGATGTTTTCACAGACCACAGTTTTAAGCGCAGGGCGTATCTTACTCTAACCGAGTTTGAAAAAGCAATATACAAACAAAAAGAAAGACAAGGTAGAAGTAGGAGGGCAAAAGGAGATATAGGAGGAATACTCAAGTTTGTTACGTTCAATGCAGCTGAAGCTGTGGATGATGGAGATCTAAATACCTTTATTGGATATGTAAAGGTCGTTGATAGATTAAGAGGTTATAAAAGAAGGGATAAGGATAGATTAATTTCAATCATTTTATCTGAAATGACAGAGTCCAAAGTAGAATTTGCCAGAAAATTACCAAGCAAAATCAACCGAGACAGATTGGTGGATATAGTCAAGAATATGAAAAGCATAAGACTCTCAGATAGGATTGATTCATTAAGAGCTACCATGATATTATTACGCAAGCATATTGATATGCCGTTAGCGGGGATAAAAACAGAATACAATGAGAAGGTCTTAGACATAACAAAGAAGCTAATCAAAGAGATATCAGAATTATCGTATCAAGAAGTTGATAATTATTTCAACCAATTATCATTCTTGGACATGAGAGTACTTATCAGAGCAAATTTAGAATTCTTTAGAGGTATTGCTGAATCATATAGAAAAAATAATAATGATATGATTTTGGAAGCATTAGGTGATTTCATATATAGCGATTCCCAATATAAAAATACTTTTGACGTTCCACTAGATGAAATTGAAACAGAGTTTGATGATGATGATGCGCAAAGATTCCTGTTTTTTCTTAATTCAGAAGAATCCCAACTTGAAGAGACCAACGACAGAACCAATGAAAAAGAGATAGATGATGGTATAGATATATACAACGATTATTGATATTCTTAAATATTATTTTAGAATATCATTTCCGATGATGATTAGGTTTATACACAACAAGTAACTCTTATCCCCATCTCTTTATTTTCTTTAATTATCAGTTCCTTTACCCTACCTGTTTTTATTATTTCGTCTTTGATATCATCAAGATCATCGTTGATCATTATCTCAACCTTTGACAATTCTGCTTTCATGGATAATTTATTTTTGGATTTAAATTCACGGATTGCGCTAATGATATCATTTAGCATTTTAACACGCTCTTCTGCTTTTTTATCATCCCATTCATCAACAGAAGTCGGCCATTCAGAATTAACGATGAATCTATCAGGCTGTGGGAAGTATATCTGATATATCTCTTCACTGATATGGGGTGCAAAGGGTGAGAATAATTTGATGATGTTAAGGAGAAGATTGTACAATGTATACTTCACTGCTTTTCGAGAGGTATCATTTTTATTATCATTTGCTTTCACATCATACAGTCTATACTTAACATATTCAAGATAGTAATCACACACCTCATGCCATACAAAATCATGTATAGTTTTTATCGCAGGTACATATTCATAATTCTCCATACTCATAGTTACCTTCCTTATTACATCGTTGAGCCGTGATAATATCCATTTATCTGTTACACGCAGATATCTGGAATCAAGGTCATCATATTCATAATCATTTATCTGCATTTCGATAAACCTAGCGGTGTTCCATAACTTTGTCAGGAAGGACTGAGCATACTTGATATCACGATAATTGAAAGGTCTATCCTTAACCATCGCACCGCTCATCGCAGCCCACTGCCTCAACGCGTCGGCAGAATATTCTTTAATGAGCTCATCTGGGCTGATCGCATTACCTTTTGATTTGCTCATCTTCTTACCCTTTGGGTCTAATACATTAGCATTTAACAGAATTTCTTTGAATGGCACTTTACCCGTTAAGTACGTGCTTCTGAAAATAGTATAGAACGCCCAAGTACGAATGATTTCATAACCTTGCGGTCTCAGTGAATTAGGATACACACGGTTAAAGAATTCATCGTCCTCCTCCCATTTAGATATAACGAGGGGCGATATCGATGAATCAACCCAACAATCGCATACATCGGATTCACCGCGCATCTCACGACCGCAAACAGGACATTTTTTCTTCTCGACTCGCGGATCAACTGGTAATTCATCTTCGCTTGCTGGATACCATTTCTTACAATGACTGCAATACCAGAAAGGTATTGGGGTGCCCAATAACCGTTGTCTTGAGATTACCCAATCCCACTCTAACGATTCTGTCCAGTTGATAAGATGATGAATACCATACGCAGGATGCCAATCTATCCTTTTCGCTGATTCGATTATCATATCCTTATAATCCTTAATCTTAATGAACCATTGCGATGACAAGACAAACTCAACAGGTGTGCCACATTTATCATGCACCTTAACGACTTGTTTTATCTCCTCGTCCTTGATGAACATATCATTCTCTTTTAAATAATCAATCACCCACTTCCTCGCTTCCTTAGGCAACATGCCATCATACATACCGGAATTGATTATACGACCATTCTTATCAAATGCCTTGATCATAGGGAGATGATATCTAAACGTCCAAAGGACATCTTGTTTATCACCAAATGTGCATACCATTACCAATCCAGTACCGAATTCCATATCTACATCATTATCTGCGATAATGGGTACTTCCTTACCAAATGGTGTAATCATCTTCTCGTTCGCATACTTACTATACCGCTCATCACTCGGGTTGAACATAACTGCCACACACGCATGCAATAATTCAGGTCTTGTCGTAGCTATTTCATGTGTTAGCCCATCGCTCTTCGTCTTAAACACTATATAATTAAGTTTAGTATTTCGTTCCATTTCAACGGTTTCTGCTTTGGCTATCGCAGAACCACACCGGCCGCACCATAGTACTGGATGTTCAGAATTGTACATATCATCATTGTTAAACATACGCACAAGTGATAACTGGACCAATCGATGATAATTCTTATCCATCGTGCGATATTCATAACGCCAATCAGGTGAATAACCTAACCTCTTCATCTGCGATCTCATTTTATCTATGATCTTATTGGTCCAACTAATACAATTTGCTATAAATGTCTTCGGGTCTGATTTACCATATTCCTTCTCAACACGAATCTCAGTCGGCAACCCTTGACAGTCCCAACCCTGTGGATAATATACATTATAACCACGCATCCGCTTATACCGCGCTGCGAAATCAAAATAAGCATAACTCAACACATGACCCATGTGAAGATTACCTGATGTGAAAGGCGGGGGAGTATCTATTGAATAGATTTCCTTACTCTTATCATTCTCATCAAATTGATAAACATTATATTTCTCCCATTCGGTTTGCCATTTCTCTTCGATTGATTTATCGTATCTTTTACCCATCATATTAATCACCATTCATATTAATACATTTCATCTGATTCTTGTTTGCTTTTTCTTATTTATCTC
>JAGGTN010000049.1 GCA_021163645.1 Microcaldota archaeon
CCACCAGGTGAGATGATCCCTTCTCCATTTCCTAGAACGTTATCATGGTCAAACGCAGCCACCCCGCCTATGGGAAAGCCGTATCCTTCATGACCATCTGGCATTATGAGTGCGTGTTTAACTATCCCAGGTAATGATGCAACATTTTTTATCTGCCATAATGTCCTATCCCTTCTCATCTGTTCTTTTAGGTTTTCTGTAGCAATAATATTTACTGGGACATTCATATTGCCTGTTTTTTCCATCTCCCATATTGCATCTGATATCTTATTGAGTTTGATATCTTCCATCTGTTTCATATCTTCATTGTTTTTGCTCATTAAATCACCTTTTGTTGCCGCAAGATGTATGAAATTTTATTTTATCATTCCATTAAATACTTATTTTTGTATATAGAATGGGAATTAGGTTTAAAAGCGCTATATCCACTTATGTTGTAATTACTTTAGTAATTTATTATAGGAATGTTTATATATTTTAATATTTATCATTATTCGGTGATTTTATGTTAAATGTATTAGGAACATGTGCAGTACCTATTTTGATGATTGCTGGGATTGTTATATTAAGCTCAGTTAGGGTAATTTACCAGTATGAGCGTGCGGTGAAGTTCAGGTTTGGTAAATATGTGAATATTCTTAATCCAGGATTGAATTTAATTTTCCCAATAATAGATAAAATTCGTAAAGTTGATATGAGGATAACGACTATTGATATTCCATCACAGGAAGTTATGACTTCAGATAATGTCCCTGTTAAAGTTAATGGTGTGGTATATTTTAAGGTTAAGGACCCTGAGAAAGCAGTGATAAAGGTACAAGATTATACTTACGCAGTAAGCCAGTATGCTCAGACTGCTTTGAGAGATGTAGTGGGAGGTGTTCAGCTTGATGAATTGCTTGAAAAAAGGGAGCAGATAGGCGAGAAGATTGAGAAAATGGTAGATGTTGAGACCGATGCTTGGGGCATTGATATTACAGCAATACGTATGCAAGATATTGAGTTACCTGCTGAGATGAAACGTGCTATGGCTGCACAAGCTGAAGCTGAGAGAGAAAGGAGGGCAATTATAATCAAATCTGAGGGCGAGAAGAAGGCAGCAGACAATCTGATGCTTGCTGCAAAGAAATTGTCGGCTTCTCATGGTGGTATTATGCTGAGAACATTGCAGACAATCTCGGATATTGCAGCAGATCCATCAGAGAAAATTATCATTTTATTGCCTTCTGAAATGAGCGGCTTAGGTGAAACTTTAATTAAGAGTTTGAAAAAGAAGTGATACGATGGTGCATGACCTTAAAGGGAGGTATCTACAGATTGCGTTCAATTATAACACTCCTTTTCTTAATACTATCTTGCCCAAGATTCCTAAAAATGAAAGAATAATGATTGAAGTAGGAACCCCATTCATAAAGCTTGAGGGTGCTGCTGCCATTCAAAGAACAAAAAGGTTGTGGAATGGATTGGTTATTGCTGATATTAAAGTTGCTGATGGTGCAGTCCAGGAAGTAAGAGAAGTTGCGAATGCAGGGGCTGATGGCGCAACAGTGCTTGGTACATCATCTAAGCAGACAATTGATATTTTCATTAATGAGTGCAAGCGAGAAGGTATAATTTCTATAATAGATATGGTACATGTTAAAGACCCGCTTAATGTTTTGCGAACTTTAAAGAACCAACCAGATGTCGTGGAACTTCATCTAGGGAGAGATGAAGAGAATGTCTGGGGCAAAATTATAGAATATAGGCATGTTAGGAGAATAAGGAGCAAATATGATGTTAAAATATCTTCAGCAGGTGGTATAGGTTTCAAAGAGGCAGAAAGTGCAGTTTTTAATGGTGCGGATATAGTAGTGGTTAATCTTGTGCGGAGTGGCGACCCGTGGAAAGGAGTAATGGATAGTATGGATATTACCGCATCGATCAATAAACTACTTAAAATCTTAAGATAAATTTTATAATTTTATTATTTTTTATACCTGTTGAACAAGTGAATCTTGTGAGAGTAGCAATATCTGATTACTAGAATAAATCTGGCTTTTCGCAGTTATAAAATTCATAAAGAATTTACCTTAACTTTCGTGTTATGTAATTATGATTATTATAATTACGCGAAAACATAGTTTTAAAAACAATCCATTCTAAATATTGGTATGCAATCTTATGAGGCGTTATTGGACAAACTGTATAAAGAATTACCAAAAAAAGAAATATCAGGTGAACGATTTCAAGTGCCTGAACTTAGGATTAGCCAGGAAGGCAATAAGACAATCATTCATAATTTTGATGTTGTATTGAATAAATTGCGCAGAGATCCTCAATTATTATCAAAGTTTCTATCCAAAGAATTGGCAGTGCCAACAACAATTGACGGGCCAAGATTAATATTGCATGCCAAGATATTGAGACGTTTGATTGAGGATAAGTTAAATAAGTTCGTAAAAAAATATGTAATTTGTAGTGTTTGTGGGAAACCTGATACTGTTATAAAAGAATTTCATGGTGTTAAGATGCTTATATGTGAAGCATGCGGTGCGAGAACGCCGATTAAATGAGGTGTATGAATGGCTTATCACGGACAGAAACATAGTAGAGAGAAAGGAGAAGAGATAAAAAGGGTTAGGTTGCCTCGTAATGGTGAGATGTTTGGCCAAGTAGTCAGCTTGTTAGGTGGTGGTAGGCTTCTTGTTTATTCGGAAGATAAAAAAGAAAGGGTCTGTCGTATTCCTGGTAAGATAAAGAGATATATTAGGGTCCGTGAAGGAGATTTTATCATATTAAAGCCATGGCAGATTGAAAGCGATAAGAAAGGCGATGTGGTGTGGAGATTTACAAAGGCACAGGTCGAATGGCTTAGGAATCATAATAAATTAACTGCATTCTAATTAAGGTGGTTATTTGGTAAGGAAGAGGTCTAAAAGGAAAAGACCACCTAAGAGTATTAAACAATTAAAGGAAATTAATAAGGTTGAGGAGAAGGTATTTGACCGTAATACACTTCTTGCGATTTCCTACTTTCAGAATCATAAAATATTTGAGACGTTGGACTATCCTATATCTATGGGTAAAGAGGCAGTAGTGTTCAAGGCGACAGCAGAATCTGGTAATAATGTTGCTGTTAAGATATATCGTGTTGAGAATCCAACTTTCATTAATATGTATAAATACCTTAAAGGAGACCCTCGATTCTCCAAAATCAAGAAGAAAAGGCTTGATATAATTCTCAATTGGGCTAAGAAGGAATTTGCTAATCTTAGACTTGCATATAGGAATAAGGTTCATGTTCCAAAACCAATCAAATGGCGACGTAATATAGTCGTCATGGAATTTCTCGGAAAACATGGTATCCCTTATCCAACATTACAATCATACGGCCCTACTGATCCCGAACATCCTGAATATGATTTTGACCAGATCATAAATGATATAAGGATGATGTATAAAATTGGTTTGGTGCATGCGGATATAAGTGAGTATAATATTATGATAACAGACAATGGTCCATACATCATAGATATGGCTCAGGCAGTGTTGGTGAAGCATCCTTTATCTGAGCAATTTATTAAGAAAGATGTGAAGAATATTATTAAATATTTTGACAAGTATTTTAAGAGAGAATTAGTTGAGCTTGATAACAGAAAAGTTTTGGAATATGTAAAAGGGAAGCGGGAGGAGTATAGATAATAAACTAAGATAAATATGGTGATAAAATGGTGAAAAAATATGTTCATGATATTAGATGGCACCCCGGCATTACTGTTGATGAATTGGTTGATATGATGGACGGTGTTGGTTTTCAGAGCACGCGACTCAAACGCGCGTCAGACTTAATTGTAAAGATGAAGAAATCTGGTGCTAAGATTTATCTAACTTTTACATCCAACATGGTTACGTCAGGATTGCGCGGTCTGTTTGCTCAGCTTATCAAATTAGGTCTTGTTGATATCATAGTCACTACTGTTGGTGGGATCGAAGAAGATATCATGAAGGCAAAAGGCGAGAAGTTCATCTTAGGAACATTCAATGCTGATGATGTAGAACTTCATGAAAGAGGTATGAATAGGATAGGTAATATTTACATAACTAATGAATCATACGAACATTTTGAAGGAACGTTCCAATCTATGCTCAAACATATTTATGATGCGAAAAAGACAGAAACAAAAGACGGTCTTATTTCATTAACACCGTCAGATTTGTTTAGGGAGATAGGTCTTAAACTCAAAGATGAAAATTCTATCCTGTACCAAGCAGCTAGGAAAGGTGTCCCGATATTCTGCCCAGCTGTGACTGATGGTGCACTCGGTTTTCATCTATTCATGTTCAAGCAAGATCATCAGGATTTTCATATTGATGTGGTTGGTGATTTTGCTAATATAATATTCTCAACCTCCCAAGATGAGAAGAAAGGGATAATATCCTTAGGGGGCGGGGTGTCAAAACATCATGCAATCCTCGCTGCGCTTATCAACGGTGGAATGGATTATGCTGTTTATATGACAACTTCGCGCCAGACGTCTGGTAGTATGAGTGGTGCAACGACTAATGAGGCTAAGAGCTGGGGTAAGATTAAGGATGATTCAGAAGCGGTGACGGTGATAGGTGATGTTACGATTGTGTTTCCATTAGCAGTGTCATATGCATTATCTGTTTTACATGATGAAGGTTTGATTGATCGGTGATACAATGAGGAATCAAGGATATTCAAGTAGTTCGGTTTTCACCTCCGCAATCCCTCCTGCAAGATTTTTATTAAGCAGGAGCAAGGTATTGGAGATGTATGATAGAATAAGATCTATCTCTGATATTGTTTCATACAGTTTCAAGACGAATTATAAAGTGGGTAAAATGCTTGAAGAAAAAACCAATTCTATGTTCAGTATTCATACAATGAACTCACTCAATATGATTGAAGGTAATAATAAATCACGTGTATGGTTTTTTGCTCAGGGATGGGATGAAAATGATATAAAATCTCTTGCAAATCAAGGTGTGGATTCATTTGTTGTTGATAATGTTAATGATCTTAATATCCTAACTTCTTATCTTAAAGATAATCATGACAAAAAGTTAAACCTCCTCCTCCGTATGAAACTTAGAGAGCATACAATTCATACTGGTAAATATTTTGTTTATGGGTTTTATTCTGATGATATAAATAGATTGATACCGAAACTTAGAAGTTCAAGGCATATTGGCAAATTAGGTATTCATTTTCATAGGAAGACGCAGAATGTTGGTGAATGGCAGTTGAAGGAAGAGATTTCTGAATTACTATCAGAGAAAACTCTAAACGCGATAGATTATGTGAATATTGGGGGTGGTATGCCATCGGAATATAAGAATTATAATTTAGATATCATTAATGGGATATTTGATAGGATTAAGAAGTTTAAGGATTGGCTTAATGAGAACGATGTTGAGATGATAATAGAACCAGGCCGGTTCATAGCAGCACCATCAGTGAAATTGGAGGCATATGTTAAAACTGTCTATGGTAATGGGCATAAGAAGGATGTGATAGTAAATTGTTCTGTCTATAATACTTTTATGGATACTATTGTATTCAATCTTAGATTGTTGATTGATGGCGAGATTCGGGAAGTGCCAGGAAGAGATGTATCTGGTGTGAGGAGGACGTATGAATATATGATTAAAGGGGAAACGCCAGATTCATACGATATCTTCCGTTACAGAGTGATTTTGCCGCGTGAATTAAAACGTGGTGACAAAATAACTTTCCTTAATGCCGGTGCATACAATTATCATACGGATTTCTGCAATCTATCTGTGATAAAAACTTATATTATTGATTAAATCCCTAATTCTTAAAATAAAAATTAAATAAAAATTAGAAAGAATAAAAATTTATTTAAATAAGTTTAAGTAATTTCCTTTTAATCTATGGATTATTTTCAATGTCTGTTTTCCATGAGGTGTGTAAAATCCCTTTGCAGGATTTCTTGGGTTTATTCTCTTTAGTGTCCAGTACAATGGTTTGTAAAGATTGTTTAACAATAATGAATTGAATACTCTTTCCCATGCTCGTGGGTCTGTCTTAGGTGTTTCTGTTATCTCATGAACATCCCTGTTTGGTTCATAGAAATAATTAACAAACGCTGAAATGCACTGGTGATGGTCCATACCCATTGTTACTACTGCCCATGGTATCATGTATCTCTCAGCTTCTTCTGCGAGTTTGAATCCTAATCGTTCAGTATGGCTCGAATTTTTTGTTCTTGGTAACATTAAATCAAACATTGCCAAATCATAATTTTCACTGTTTAATTTTTGCATAGCCTCTTCATAGTTTGACGCAAAATCCACAATTGCGTTCTTCACTGTATCAAAATATGTTTTCGCTGCATTCAAATTTTCTTCTTTATCATCAACGATCAATACTCTTAATGGTTTTTCATTTTCCATTTTTCACACCTCTTTTATGCTTAGTGGTTTACTATACCTTTAATTTACATTTTGTTATTAACTGATAAGATATATGGATACTAATATTTTTAAAACTACCGGTATTTGAATCTTTGATTTAGATAGGAGATTTTTATGTTTTTCTTAATCGCGAAGACAAATACTATGATGCCAAAGCTTATCAAAATATCTCTCAAAAAACTTGTCAAAACACCTCTCAAAAAGCTTATCAAAACATCTCTATACTCCTTTCTTCAAAACTTATATAAATCTTGATGCCTAAAAATTTACTATGGGTTCTAAGACAGGGTTAACGGAACTGGATGATGAGGCGCAGGCTAAAAAAGAGTCTAAAAGAATTCCAGATAATCTGAGATTTCTCATGCAAACGGGCATACCAAATGCAGAGAAGATGAAGTCTTATCAAACAGCTGCACATCTATGCCTGATAGTGGCTGGTTATGATAAGTCTTATTATCAGAAATCTTATGAGTATACAGAAAAGCTTGAGAAAGCATACCCTGAGATGGCTGAAGCCATGTATAATAATATTCTTAAACGCATGGAAGAGAGTTCTGATTTTATTAACATGGCTAAACTATATATACAAATAAGGGCGAAGGTGTTAAATATCAATAAGGATGATGGTATTTGAGGTGTTCTTTTGGTAAGCCATGAAATGAAAAATGAGATGAAGGATAAGATGGATAAGGTAGAGAGCGAAGGGTCAAGGGTACGCTTGCAAAAGGTATCTGATGTAAAACGACTTGAACGCGGTTTGATTAAAGCTCTGAACGATGCTAAATACGATCTTGCCCAGAAATTTCTCGAAACCGCATTACGCAAACTTAGGGATATTGATGAATCATCGCGTAATCGTTTTGTATTATTATGTTTATCAGCAGCGAATAAGATAATTGGTTATAATGGTGTGGTAATACCTTCAACTGTAAAAAACATCAAACCATCAAGGGATTACTTGAAGGCGGCAAGATTCTTTGAGCTGGCTGCTGGCTTTAATGTTTCTAATAGAGTTAATTATATTAACCTGTATAATGCTGGCATGTGTTATCAATCCGCTGCCATCAATAAAAGAGACCAATTCAAGAAAGCTGAACTTCTTCATACTGCTGGTGAGCGGTTTGATTCGGCGCTTAAGTTTAAATCAAGTATGAGGGTTAAGACCAATGAGATTGATAAGGTTGCATCTGTGCCAGAAGTCGTGGTTAAAGGAGAGAGAGATGTTGCTTTGATGATGTCAGCAGAGGCGTACCTTAAGGCTTCATTTGAATTCTCTGCTCTTGCGAGAAATGATGAGAACTATAATAATAATGTAAATGAATGTTTATTGAAAGCTGCTGATGTATATGCAAGGTTGAATGAATGGGAACGGTTATCTAACATTGAACTGAACGACAATTATCCTAAGATTTATGGATATGACAATAGTAAGAAATTGGGTGATATATTAATCAGAGAGATTGATGAAGCTGATAAGGAAAAGGATATGAGAGCTGTTGCCAAGTTATGCGAATCAATTAATCATCTAGAATCTAGGGGGCTTATTTCACAGGAAGATATCAATAGATACTCAAAACATAAAGCATATTCAGAACGCACAGAAAACATCCCATATCTTGAAAAGGAATGGGATTCAATAAAGGATAAACCAGTTACAAACCGCAATGAATGGATTCATAAAAATAATGTATTGATAAGATTAACCAGAGCGTACGTCCTCAAAGCAGATAAGACCTTAGATGTCGCTTACTATCATAAGGCGCTCAAAATCTTGAAATATTTTAATGATAGGTATAAAGAAACATTCATAACCGACAGAATTTATGCTTGGATAAAATCCGCACCTACGATGAAATCCAACAGATCTGTTAATGAATTTGATAATGTTCTTAAAAGGATATTATCCCGCGCCGTGGAAAGAGATAATTCTATGGAACCATTAAGAAATATATTTTTCTCTTGAACATTTATTAAACCAATTAGTTTCAACTAATCATTAACCATATTGGCTCCAAACTCATTCGCGAATTAGTTCGTATCTAAATTAATCTTGATTGATCTTATCCTGTTCATCAATAATCTCTGATGGACCAGGAATCAAGTATTCTATTTTCCCTGGATTTATTTTCGTGTTGATTTTCTGTTTTACTATTCTTGATATCTGTTTTGCTATCTCCTCTGTTTCCGTTGTTCCTGGTATCAATTTAATGCGACACAATCTACTTAATTTATAATAATTCATAATCTCATCTCTGCTCTCTTTGATTATTGGGACAGAAATCAGTTTAACCGGCGACTTCTCATAAGGGATGATATATATTTCGAGTTTAGTATTTTTATACCATACACGTTTGCCTTCAATCGCGAACGCACCGCGACCAATATAACCTTTCATTGAATGCTTGCTTAACTGTTCCTTGTTCACATGATATACATCTATTGAGCTAGCTCCCTGTTTCCATGCTCTTGAATAAACACCTGCAAATACAGCAGACATTTTTTTCTCATTCTCATCTGCATTAATTCCATTTTTTAGTATAACAACTGACCCACCAGGGATATCTGCATGAAAAAATAAATCATTATCATCCATATGTTTTAAGAATAGTTCATCGTTCTGGCCAGCATTCCTTCCGCTAACTACCAATTTGCCTTTATGGGTTAAGAACCATCTGAACTTATGATACCATTTATTTTTTACTTTTCTATTCTTATCTGTCTTTACCAGCCCTTTATCAGCCCTATCATTTCTCTCTTTGCTCTTCTTTCCTTCTTCTATCTCCTTTTTTGTTTTCTTGATCTCTTCTTTTGTTCTCTTTATCTTATCTTTTATCTTCTTAAGTTTTTGATAGTAATCTGAGATGTTCTCATACGTACTTTTGTTTGGATCGATTATTATTTCTATCTCGTCTTGTTTCATCCTATACCCCCTCACTATCTCATACCCCCTCATCCTTTTCCACAGTCTTGCCTTTGTGAATAATTCTTTATAAAGATAATCCTTAGAGTTGAGGAGGGAAAATTTTAAATCCCTTCCTAAGAAATAGACTCTTAGGCGACCACTATGAAAGAAGGAGGAAATTTAGGATTATTAAACCTTTTGGTTAGGAGTAGTAAGAAGAATACTAAGGAGATATCAGTACTGAATAGGAATAAGAGAGGGATGCCCTTTAAGTTCTCTCATGAGTTTATCCTGAGTATTTACCTCTTGTACGTATTCCTGGATAAATCTCTCAGTAGAGTATTGGATTTTCTGGGTGATTTAGTCCCTAATCTTCCCCACAGGACTACTATAATCAAGAGGCTTGATAAAGTTAGACCTCTATTTAAAGGATATGTTGGAAGAGAATAGGAGGAAGATTAAGAGCAAGAGGAAGTTAACTCTAATATACGATTCAACAGGTTTATCACATAGGATAGGAGGATACTACAGGATAAGTAAGTATGGGATTAGGATAAGGAGATGGTTTAAACTACACGTGTTGATAGATATTATTCAATTACTACAGATGATGTTTCAGACGTCAGAATGTTGGAGCAGATGTTAATAAAGTTAAGGGGTTGGAATAAGGGAGAGATAAAACTCTATTCCGACAAGATTGCTGATTCTCATAAGATATATGAATTATGTAGGTGGTTGAGGATTAAGTTAATAGTACCCCCTGTCTCAGGAGCTAAGTTCAGATTTAAGAATAGGAATGTTAGAGGTGAGATTAACTACCTTAGAGACAGATATATTTATGAGATAACCAGGTATGGATATGATTACTGGAGAGATAAGTATAAGTATGGTAAAAGATGGTTAGTAGAAACCTATTTCTCCAGACTTAAGATGATTTTAGGTGAGAAGGTTAGAGGTAAGAATTTTGAGAATATGGTTAGGTATATTTTGGGTATGTTAATCCTACTCTCTAATTTTATTTTTTTGTTATGTGTTATATCTCACAAACAAGAGATAAACACAAACAAAACTCATACCTAACGCATATAATAAACTTAAAATCAAAATTTTAAGAAGATTTTTCGGGATTTATTCACAAACACATCCACGGTCTTGCCCTCAAATATCAATTTAAAATATTTAATCTATAGTTTAATGTTTTTGTTTTAAAAAGATTTAAAATCTCCATTTTATATATTCTCTTACCATTTCCAACTCTTCATCGGTTGGAATGACCATAATAATCGATTTATCATTCTTTATTCTTTTCTTTCCATACGATCTTGTATAAGGGCTGATTATCATTTGGTTTTTTCTATTTCTAATTTTAGAATACTCAATACCCAGTGGTTTCAATTTATCTAAGATCATCGCACGAATTAATGGTGAATGTTCTCCTATCCCAGCCGTAAATACGATTACGTCAGGTTTTTTAAGGAGGACATAATACCATGATACATATTTCACTATCCTATCCGTATACATATTTAGTGCAAGTTCTATCTTTTCTTTTTCTATTCTCTTTTCCTTTCTTATCGCATCTTCATACATGTCTTGTATAATTTTCATCTCATTAGTTCCAGTCATTGCTTTTAACCCTGATTGTTTATTTAATATGTCATATACTTCTTCAACCGTGAACCCATGATTAACTAAATGAATGATAACTCCTGGATCAATATCGCCTGAACGTGTACCCATTATTAATCCTTCCAATGGTGTCAATCCCATTGATGTTGTGATAACCTTCCCGTTCTTAATCGCAGTTGCACTCGCTCCATTTCCAAGATGTAATATTATTGCTGAAAAATCATTATACTTATCATTATTCGCACGCTTACTAAATCTTGACTTATATATCTCTCTTGCTTTTTCATAGACATATTTATGGCTCGTGCCATGGAATCCGTATCTTCTTATTCCATATCTTTTGTATAGTTTTAATGGGATGGGATACAGATAGAATCGTTTATCCATAGATGAATGAAACTGAGTATCAAAAACTGCGATATGCTCAGCATTAGGGAAGATATTACGCGCAGCATGGATGCCTAAGAGGTTAATCGGATTGTGTAATGGTGCTAAGTCAGAAAGTTTTTCAATACCTTTGATAACAGAATTCGTTATTCTGGTCATGTTGATATATTTTTCACCGCCATGAACAACTCTGTGGCATACAGCATTTATATCATTGATATCTTTTATTACTCTGTTTTCAATAAGTTTCTTAACGATATAATATATCACTGCCTGATAATCCCCCCTTTTTATCATTATCTTTTCCTTTGTTTCATGTTTTTTTGCGCTCATGATAGATAAGTTGAAGATAGGCTTCTCCCATAATCCTCTCGCTTCTCCATCTGCTATTCTCTTGATATTTTTATTCTTTATTCCTCTACCAGAATTTACTTTGAATGTAGCAAACTTCACAGATGAACTTCCAACATTAAGCGTTAATATCATCATCTCTTTCATTCAAACACTCTCCTTTTCATCTTGATTAATTTTAAATCCTATTGATTCGCATTCATTGTTTTGCAAGTTTTATCTTTTCTTTACTCTTTCAATTGAGTTTGCACAGATGTCACAGCCGCCATGAGATACACATCATCTACCGAGCATCCTCTGCTCAGGTCATTGACAGGTTTCTTAAGGCCTTGCATAACAGGACCAATTGCTTCAGCACCAGCTAATCGTTGAATGAGTTTATAAGATATATTACCTGAGTTTAAATCCGGGAATATTAGTACATTTGCACTACCAGCTACATTACTCTTCATCTTAACCTTTCTCTTGGCTACATCAGGAACAATCGCAGCATCAGCCTGCAACTCACCATCAATACTAATATCCTTCACCAGTTTAGATCCTTTCATTACCTGTCTTATGAATGCTTTAGCTTCAACAGTAGCATCTTTGATCTTACTTACATCAGGATGATCTGCTGACCCCTTTGTTGAGAATGATAGCAGTGCGACTTTCGGCTTGCTTATCCCGAATTGTTTTGCAGTTATCCCTGACTGGATAGCGATCTCTGCCAGTTGGATAGATGACGGTTCTGGTATGATTGCACAGTCAGCAAATACAAAAACCTTTTCGCTGTTATGCGTATCAGGTATATTTGGCATAAGCATGAAGAAGGCGCCTGAGATTGTTTTGAAGGGGGGCCTGGCTTTTATGATTTGAAGTGCGGGTTTAATTGTGTGAGCTGTTGTGTGTGATGCGCCTGATATCAACCCATCTACATCTCCTTTTTCGACGAGCATTGTGGCGAAATAAATAGGATCTTCTATCATTTTTTTCGCCTCTGTTTCATCATTCATTTTTTCCCTGCGTATCTTGAACAATAATGAAGCCAGCTCATCTTTTTTATCGTTTGTCATTTCAAAGAGTTTTACTTTACGCTGATCAATGCCTTTTGTTTTGCATAATTGTTTAAGGTTATGACCTATGAGTGCTGGGATACATATCTTTTCCTTGTATAATCTTTTTATTGCTCTGATAATCCTTTCATCATTCAATTCATCAAATGCAATGATAGCATTTATCTTTTTTGATTCTTTGATTATGTATCTCTTGAATTCTTTCGCTCTCATGAATCCCACCCCAATCTTCTTAGGTATTGGATATTTAAAATAATATGGTTGATTCAAGTTTGTGATTATAGAATGATATGGTTCTTTTTTAATACCATGATAGGTTTAATTTCAGAGCCGTGCTCAGATTAGGATAAACGATATGAGGTTTAGTTTTTATTTGAATAAATCCTTTATATCCAGTTTTCCTGGATAGCCATGAACCGCAGGTTCGTGTAATATCCAGTTTTCCTGGATAGCCATGAACCGCAGGTTCGTGTAATATCCAGTTTTCCTGGATAGCCATGAACCTCAGGTTCATGTAATACTGCCAATAAAATGCCCATAAAAATTCGCATTTTACTGTTAAGAATAAAGTATAAATACCTGTTCTTAAATTGAAATCATAGGATTCTTATTCATCTAAAGTATCAAATCCCTTGTCGTATTCAAAAAGAGACAGCCATGCCTTAATTGTCATAATCTTAATGATGGTGGCTGAGTATTCTCACTAAAAATATCTATTCTTTCAGTCAAACAAAATTAGAAGAGTTTTATAAGAGATTTTTCGACACCCTATTAGATAGAAATCAATGAAACCTTTTTAAAATTTATTCTCTTATTTTTAATCGATATTAAGGTTGTCTTTGAAAATTTATGTTCTGAAATATAGGTTTGTAGTATCAGTATTGGTGGTTAATATGGCAGATGGTAAACAAAAAATGTTTTGGATATTTGGACTTTTTGGATTAATGACTCTCTTGTTGTTGGCTGGCTGTGTGGGATATAAGGAGAATCCTATCTTAGGGCAGCTTGTTTCTGGTTCTAATGATCAGATTAAATTAGATATCAACTTTCCAGATAGCGTGAGCCCTGGAGAGAATTTTACCCTTGACGAAGTGATAGCTGCTGTCATTAACCAAAGTAATGTTAGTTTGGAGAATGTCTTACCATCTGAAATTACCCTTGTTTCAGGTAAACTTAATATATCCTATTCACCATTAACTACAGATTCGCCAAAACAAAATACATTAATATTAGCTGCTCCAGATGAAAAAGGGAATTATACTATTCAGGTGACTGCCACACCAGACAATCCTAATGATAGAGTATATCTTGAAGCTGTTGTGAATGTTGCTAATGCTGTTGAAGATTGTACTAACGGTGTAGATGACGATGGAGATGATTTGGTAGACTGTGAAGACCCTGA
>JAGGTN010000019.1 GCA_021163645.1 Microcaldota archaeon
AATTTATAAATCTTAGACTCCTTTCTTTTCATGTTTCTGCCTCTGGGGGGTCAGGTCTGGTCGCCAAACCGCCCGACCTCTTAACCAGAGGTATAAATTAAACATTAAAAAGGATTTCTACACAGCCTATTAATGAATATGTTTTCTAAATAAGTGGGTAGAAACTGGGCTGTGTAAAATTAATTATGATTGATGATTACGAATAAGATTTAATGACTTCTGGTCTATAATTTTCTTACTTATAAGTATTTTAACATATATTTGTGCTTATCATACAGCAAAAGGTATTTAAATTATACTTATGTTAGATTATCATGCCAAACTCTAAGGTTGATTATAAGAAAGCAGAAGAATTATTATCTAAATATAAAGAAAAGATACCTGAAACGTTTAAGCAAAACCTTGACCAGTTGTCATGGGGGACTATTGCCAATTTATTGGTTGAGTATCAATATAAGCTTGAAAAGGAATCAACAAATGTTAAATCAATTCAAAAAAAGCTTGCTGTTGTTCTTATGATTCTCACTGATAGACTTAGAAAGGCAGGAAAAGGCAATATTGTTTTTGATGCTGGGTTTATGAGAGATCTTTTGAAACTGTTACATGAACTTAAATCAATGTCTATATCATACCA
The DNA here is from genome assembly GCA_021163645.1 of Microcaldota archaeon. Lineage (GTDB taxonomy): Archaea > Micrarchaeota > Micrarchaeia > Anstonellales > JAGGTN01 > JAGGTN01. The sequence continues at coordinate 635 of JAGGTN010000019.1, forward strand.
GGTTAATCTTGAGGAATTTATGGTCCTGGTTGCATTGATGCTTGAAAAGCTCAAAAAGGAGAAGTTGATAGTTTACTCTGGTAATAAGTATATTTCTTCATCAAGGGATTTGTTGAGTTTTAGGCCAGAAATTGAGTCAGGTGTTAGGCTTAAACGTGTGTCAAAAAAGAAGTCTAAAAAGAAAAAGTAGTAAGGAAGAAATGTTGATATTGTTAAGCTAATCTGTATATTCTTTTGGTTTAAACATACTTATTGATGAGATATTTTACTATAAGCGATATCTTCTCTGCTTGTGCTTTAGCGTTTGTATGTTCGTTTTTTGACTTATCAATTAATTTGATTACATCAAGAATATATTTTGATACCAGTAATCTATACTCTGGATTTAATTTTAACTTATCAAGTTTTTCTTTGGCTGGAATATCTATGAATTTTTGATATGTCTGATATAATCTTACTCCTGTTAAAATAATCATTTTTGCTTCTTCATAACTCGTTATCTGATAACCCTTGCTGAGTATCCTCATTGTAATCTTATCATCTAAGTTTTCTGCTAACCATACAAGATTGTTATAATCATTGGTTTCATCTTTGCATAATATAAAATCAGCAAATGGATCTCTAAATATGGTTTTTGGGATGCCAATATTAATCATATTATCTTTGTTTATTGAGATATCTTTGATACATCCTTCCTTTTCCTTTATGGTACTATCTTCCAATAGTATTGGAAAACTTATATGAATGGTATCAATCAAATAGATTGTTTTACGATTGATTATGTGAGGGATTTTCGTTTCTTTGAATGGCTCAAAAACCTTTGTAATATCTCTTATCATTTCCTTTGGTATTATTTCTTTTATGTGTATCTCAGTCATCATAAATATATAAATTTATTAATATTTAAACTTTACTCTTTTAGATTATCATGTTTTGATAAATTTTAGATTTTGCCCAATGGACAAAAAGTGAGCTTCTCTGTTTCAATATTATTCATAATGGTTCTAAAAATGGGCCAGGCCGGATTTTCATACCTTTTATTTTTCCATGCAGGCTTTTTCTTTTTGGAAAGAAAAAGGATGCTTTGAACCGGCGACCTCCTGCTTATCAGACAGGCGCTCTAACCAAGCTGAGCTACTGGCCCGCAGATGTATTTTGGCCAGTAATATTTAAAAATATACTGTAAAAACATTATTCCTTCATTTGTAGTCATAATGGTTTGCCATATTGAAAATAAGGAAGAAATGATTATTTCCATCCATTACCTTTTTATTATTTTATAATGATAATATGTTTCACTATCGTATCATTATCGCTCACGCTCAATGCTCCGATCGTCTAGTCCGGTCAAGGATGTTGGCCTTTCAAGCATATGTCGAAGAAAGCCAAAGACCCGGGTTCAAAAACCTTGATGGCAGAAAGTTTTGCCAAATGGTTGGTAATCCCGGTCGGAGCATCAGAAATGCGACTGTAGTCTAATCTGGCTAGGATACCGGCCCTCCAAGCCGACGATCCGGGTTCGAAACTGTCCTTTTCCTAACTTAGGAAAAAGAAAGTGGAAATCCCGGCAGTCGCATTTTTTTGATAGGATATTGATAAAAATTTATATATTTTATTTTTCCAAATTATATTATGCCAATCATAAGTGATATAGAATCATCTTTGGAACGGTTATCAGGTAAATATCAAGTGATTGATGGTCGTAAAACTAGTGTGTATTATGATAAGATAAACATATTAAAAAGCTCATTATCTGCATTTTTCAAACATCATCTATCCAATAGAAGGGTATCTGATTTGAGAACAATCATAACTGATTTCGATGGGACCTTGACCAAAGCAAATCTTGTTAAGTATGAGATTAATTTAATCTTTGATAGTAATGATGCAGCTGATTATTTCGTGCATTGGGTTGATAAAAATAATATTAGTTATCTTAAAGCTCAATTGATATTTCTGGAATTATGTCATGAATTTAACTGGTCAAGGAAACACAGTCAAAAGGTAGTCGAATTGGCTTTGAATGATATCAATGAGCCATTATTTCAAGCATTTGCAAAGATGAATAAGAAGAGAACCAGATTGTACATAGCAACGATGAACTTTCGTTCGATTGTTGACGAGTTCAACAAGGTTTTGGTAAAATTATCGAATAATCATATCCATTTTGATGGGGTGGTAGCGACAGAAGATAACTTAAATTCATTAGATTCTTTTTATGTTAATAGATTGATTTCACTATCAAGTGGAAGTATTGATTTCCATGGCAAAAGATTGATATACATGACAAAGATTAATGCGATACGTCAGCAATTGCCTCATATCTCTTATAAAGATACCTTATTCATCACTGATTCTGGTGTTGATATTAGTTGTATATCTAAGTTCCATACAATTAAATTGAATCACGAAGAAAATGAGGACTTGATACGCAGAATTGCGAATAATATTGGTGTATATGATAAATGTTTAGATTTTGGTTCAGACGAAATAATTAATTATCTAGATTCCATTATATGAG
>JAGGTN010000022.1 GCA_021163645.1 Microcaldota archaeon
CTAGGAAGCAAGATAAGTTATCAGGAATCATTCTTATCTCATATGGCTGGCGTGCTCGCATCAGACATCACACCTGCTCGGGTAGGTTATTTCTCAACTGCCTTTCTATTCAAGAAGGAGCATAAGATACCTATCTCCAAAGGAATTATGGCATTGTTCGGTCCCCAATTATTTGAATTTCTATGGAAAGTCATTATCAGTTTTGCACTGTTCATCGTATTAATAAAAACAGTTGCACCCAATGATTATCAATTAACCTTATTTATCATATTCGGCCTTCTTGCAGGAATAGGCCTAATATTCCTCCTTTTTGCCATCACATCTAAGAGGTTTATCAATAAATTAAGATTCCTTGAAAGGATACCAGGTATAAATCATGGTTACAAACTGCTTGTTTCACTTAACGAACATGGTCATGTATTGATTAAGAAATGGAAATTAATATGGTTCACAATATTGACCGTGTGGATACTCAAAGGTATGGAATGGTTCCTCATACTCCATGCTCTCAATATTACATTGTTCGCCAATCCAATAGCTGAGATATTATTCTTAGGATGTTTTCAATCATTTGTATTCTTCTTACAATTCATCCCGCTCCCTACGGTCGCGGGCACAGGATTCACAGAAGGCATATCCACAGGAATATTAGTATTATTCGGAATCTCATTACCATTAGCAGTTGCATTCTCAATACTGACAAGATTGATTCCGCTAGTTGTTGATATTCCATTAGGGATGATTAAGATCACGCATGTCGGGTTTGATGTTATCGCCTCATCGCAAGGAGAAGTACTGAAAAAATAGACTATTTCAGAATTATAAATTTCCTGAGTAACAAATCCTTATAAACTTTTCATACAGAAATAATCATATGACAAAGATTATGAAAGGAAGAGGAAAAGGTAAACGTTCAGTCGGTAAAGAAAAAGCCAATCAATTATCCAGGGAACAGATAATTAGATTCATGGAAGAAAGAGTAAGGGGAGAGCTTGCCAAACCAGATATCAAACTCGTTGTTGCGGTTCACACTAGAGACCAGATAATATCAGTTATAAATCTATTATACGAGCGCATGGAAGAATGGGCAGATATCCTCAACATAGATATAAATGATACGAGTGTTAAAGATAGGATTAAGAAAATGGCTAAATATCTTGATAAAGCAAAGGGAGGAAAAATCAACAATGAAAGCTTGAATGAAGAAGATATTGATATAGTATACCCCATCGTAAAACAGATGTTATCTTTACTGGAATATAAGAATAATCTCAACGAATATATCGAGGAATTAACAAATAAATGCTGTCCTAATGTTAAGGCTCTTGTTGGTTCTGATATCGCAGCTCAGTTGGTAACACTCGCAGGTGGCGTTGAGAAACTCGCGTTATTTCCTTCTGGGACCGTTCAATTATTAGGCGCTGAAAAGGCCTTATTCAGACATTTAAAATCTGGTGCCAAACCGCCAAAATATGGTATTTTATACAAACATCCAATAGTCATGCACGCACCGAAGAATAAGAAAGGCAGGGTTGCAAGAATCATAGCGACCCATATATCAATCGCAGCGCGTGCTGACGCATTCACAAAGAACAATATAGGTATTAAATTAAAAAACGATTTGGATAAGAAGATCGCTAAGATATTAAGAAAATAAAAACTTATGATAGATAGAAGTGATTTGATGAAAATCCTTGCTTTTTCCGATATGCATGGTGAAGATGAATTCCTCGACCATCTCAGGATGCATCTCGCCATCAACAAATACGACGCAATACTCATAGCAGGTGATATTGAAGGCTCTGAATACACAGAAGAATTATTAAGCATATTATCTGGTATAAAAGTATTTATAGTATCAGGGAATATGGATTCAAAAAGGGTAATCGAACTGCTCGATAAGAAGGGAGTGCTTATTGACGGTAGGAAACAGAGATTAGATGATGATTGGTATATTGCTGGTGCTGGAGGAAGTTTGCCAGGCCCTTTTCATACACCAAACGAAAGGACAGAAACAGAGATTAAAATACAATTGGAAAAAGCAGATATTGATGAATATACAATCTTATTAACACATACTCCACCTTATGGAATTTTTGACGAACCTATGCCAGATGTGCATATAGGTAGTAGATCCATCAGGGAATTCATACTTAACAAAAAACCAATATTAAACATCTGTGGCCATGTACACGAACAACAAGGCCAAAAGATGCTTGGAGAAACGCTTATAGTCAAACTCGCACCAGCCAAAAACATGATGGTCTGCATAATTGATATAGATAAATCAATCAATGTAACATTTAGGAGTATTTAATCTAAGAACTTTTCATTAAAATACTTCAACAGCTGACCGATATTTATCCTTTCCTGTTTCATTGAATCACGGTCCCTGACAGTGACAGTATCATCCTCAAGCGTATCAAAATCTATGGTAATGCAATAAGGTGTACCTATCCAATCCTGTCTCCTATATCTCCTACCTATCGCCCCAGACGCATCATAAAAACATCTATATGAACGAGTTAATATATTATAAACTTCCTTCGCTTTAGTGACCAATCCTTCACGGTTTGATAGCAATGGGAATACTGCAACCTGAATAGGAGCCATGTGTTGAGGTAACTTGAGAACTATCCTATTCTCTGTCCCCCCCTTAGCAGTCGGTGCTTCTTCTACATTATACGCAGAATCTATAAGAGCAAACAGATTCCTATCTACACCAAAACTGAGTTCTATCACATGAGGATAAAATTTAGACCCCTCTTGCCTGACAGCCTGTAAACTCTGGCCAGATGCTTCACTATGTCCTTTAAGGTCGTGATCACCACGATAATGTACACCTGCTATCTCGCGGTATGCACTGAACGATTCAAAATAGAATTCGACATCCCAATGTAAGATGTTATAGAACGCTTTCTCGTTCTCAGTAAGCTCTCTCATCCTAAGTTTATCTTCTGGTAAACCAATCTTCTTAGTAAGAAATTCATATACCTTAGCCATATAATAAGCATACTTCTTAGGCAATCCCAAACTATTCAATTTAACACGAATAACTTCCTGGTCCTGCCCGGCGCGATGAACATTCAATTCATTATCTTTGACTTCATCAAAACAATCACCAACACAACCATCGCCTTCAATAATATCGATATCGTTTGGGTCAAAGAATATCTGCAACTCAGCCTGTGTAAACTCGCGCATGCGGAACAATGCTTGTCTAGGTGATATCTCGTTACGATACGCACGCCCGATGACCGCCAATCCTAACGGTAATTTACTCCTCAACGTTTCAAACTCCCTCTTAAAACACATGTATGGTGTTTGCGCCGTCTCAGGCCTAAGATAAGCAGTATTCTTCTCAACACGGTCATAAACCTCGCGTAATTTATTAATATCTATATTACCAGACTTTTCAGCATCTCTAATAAATCCTTTGAGTTCACCTAATGATGGGCCTACTGTTAAGTCAAACATCATGTTAAACCATTGAATGACTGACAGATCACCTCCACATTCTGGACATTTAATATTATGCTCTTTGATAAGTTCATTCATCTGATCAATAGTGAGGTCTTCTGCATGTTTGATACCTAGTTCTGATTCGATTAAATGATCCGCCCTATGGCGAGACCTGCATTTCTTACATTCAACAAGAGGGTCAACAAAATTCTTAAGATGCCCGGATCCTATAAATACTGTTCTCGGCATTATGGTATTACCATCTATCTCCCAGAAATTATGATGTAGGTTGAGGAAATATTCTCTCCATCTACCCTCCCATTCTCTCTTAACAATCGCTCCCAAATGCCCATAATCATAGAATCCAGCAAGCGAACCATATATTTCACAAGAAGGATAAAATATTCCTGTCTTAACTGATAGGTTGATTATATCATCAAATAGATTAGATATTTTCTCTTTATTCATGTTCTTCTCTCCTTTTCTTTTATTTTTCCCTTTTACATTTTCTTTATCCATCATAGACACCAAATATCATCATTCTTATATTCTTATATTCTCTTTTCTACGCAATCTTTGCTATTTCTTTTTATTTTTTCTCTTCTTTGCTTGTGTATCTCTATCTCCATTTCTTTTAGTGCAGGTTTTCTTTGGGAGTGGTTTTCCCTTTCATTTCTTTTATTGCATGCTTTTGTCCGTCTTTCTTTTTTTCTTTTCTTTTAGTGCAGGTTTTCTTTGGAAGTGTTTTTCTTTTTCATTTCTTTTATTGC
>JAGGTN010000024.1 GCA_021163645.1 Microcaldota archaeon
AAATCCAACATCCTCGACGAAAAATAAACCAATCACCAACTCAATCACCAACACCAACCAATCAAAATCAAACACAGCATCCTCAACCAACATCATCAACCCAACCCAAACCAAATCCAATCAATCCAAAAATACAAACCAAAAAACCAAAACCACCGACGCAATCAAAAGACCAGAGAAATTAACTTATCATTCTCCTTTGCTAATATTTTGAGATTTATTTACTCCTTTTCATTGTTCTATTTGCTTCTTTTCATTGCCCACTGTTTGCTCTTATATTACTCTTTTATTTTGTTCTCATTCTTCCTTTGCTTTAATCTTTTGATTATAATCAACCAATTCCTTATTATAATCCATCATACTATTTAGAGTATAAGTATTTCGCATACTATCCGCCTTATCCATCAGAGACGAGAATCTGCGATAATTATCTTCCTTCCCTTTACCAAACAATATGCCATTTCCATACTCTAAATCCAATATATATACTTTTCCTGGCTTATATGTCCCATCTATATTTCTTTCACCAATAACCAATATCTTACGTTTATCATCAAATTCTATTGGTGTACCTCTCGATATCTGTTTATCTAATTCATCCATTGCTTTTTTAAAATCTTCATCAGTGACGACAGGTATCTCTTTGATATGGGCACTTGTGCTAGGTCCAAGATGAATACTTATCTTTTCCTTTCTAGCCTCTGCTTTTTCTGCCTGCTTAATATCTTCTACCCCTTTAGTTCTTCCTTGCTCGTACCCTTGCACTAATTTTCCAGGACCAATATTCACAGTAACTTTTTCATCCATCTTTTTCTGTTCTTCTGCAAATCTCTTCCTATTGCTCTTCTCAATTTTCTTCTGATAATCCCATGTTAACGTAGTCAGTTTATCAAGAGCATCTAATTCATTCATCAATGCTTGTAATTCAATTGGAGACTGTTTCTCATTTTCTATCTGTTTTAATATTTCAGATTCCCTTTTGAGTAATCGCTTCCTTTTTTCATAAAGAGAATGAATATTATCATTTGGTTTCGGAACCATTTTATCACGCATATCTTCTGGGATATAATCTTCTGGGCGCATTCTTTCAGTAGTAACTTCTATGGGCTCTCCAACTACGACACCTACCTTATTCTCATTAGTATGTTTACCTTTATTCTTGGTAAGCACTGGTACAGTTCCTTTCTCAACTCTCTTCCCTGTGATTCCATAAGCTAACTCCTCTCCCTTCGGTATTAAATCTCGTATCGCTTTCCTAAACATAACAATCTCATCAGTCCTCTTGTTCTTAACAGCATTACCTATTAACTTGTCAGCATTAACCGCACCAACATCTGAGCCTAAAACAAACCAATAAAGCACGGCTGCATTCTGAATCCTACTAAGCTCATCCTTGGATAATCCTTGATCCTTTGCATACTCAGCAACAGATTTTGTAATGATCTTTCCTTTATACCTATGATTGTGATAGGTCCTATAAACTGCTTCAGCAACTTTTGCCTCAAAGTTAGAAATATTACCATACCTCGGCCTCAACAGTTCAACAAACCGATTATAAACAGCTCTCTCATCAGAATTAAGTTTTGTGTAAGGCCACATCTTTTCTATTGGTTTCTTCACCTTTTGATTGCTTTCCACCATATATAAACACCTATCAAATTTTCATAATTAAATTTTAAATTATAATCTATATAAATGTTTCTAATAAATATTTTTAATATTCTAATCTCATTCACCCACCAACAACTTCCTTTTACCTTGACAATTATCAGATATCCCGCTCGTATTTTTAACTTAGGTTTCTTTAGAATTTACGAATCAATAAGCCTCAATCTAAGCTTTTCGGTATATATCGGTCCTTTTGATGTCAGCTCACTTTTGTATATAACTATATCTTTCACAATAAAAGAACCTAATTCTTCATTCTTATATGACTTAAAGAAATCTTCCAAATCTGTTCTTCCTTTTACCCTAGCAATAGTAAGATGAGATTTAAACTCTTCAGGTGAAAATCCAAGACCTGTTAATGACTTTGATATCCTATCGCCCAATATCTTGAGCTCATTACTCTTACAATCAATCCAGACTACCCTTATAAACTTCTCATTAGGAAAGAAACCAATACCAGCAATCTTCACTTTAAATGGTTTGATGTTTTTGGTTTTAATCAGATTTATTAATTTACTTGATATATTTTCAAGCATCTGTTCATCAATATTGCCTAAAAATTTAAGAGTTATATGAAGATTCTCTTTAGCCACTATTTTCAGATTCCTATCAGGCAGTTTCCTTTGTAATTCATGAATCCTCTCTTTAATATCTTCAGGAATACTTATTGCAATAAAAGCCCTCATTCTACTCTCCTCCTTTCCCTTTTTTGATAGCCAATAGCATGCACATAAATTTAAATTCGCATTTCATTGTTTTTTATTTTTTTCTTTTTCATTTTTTTAATACATTTTTATTATTTTCTCTTCTCTAATCATTTGTCATCAAACCTATCCCTAAATCCAACATCCTCAACCAAAAAAACAAAGCCCAAACCAAACCCAAGCCAAACCAACCCCAACAAAAAATCAACCAACCAAACAATCCAAGCCCAACATATCAACCAAAAAACAAAAAACCAAAACCCCAACCAATCCAATCCCAACTAACCCAAACAATCCAACATCATCCGCCAACACCAAAAAACCAACCCAACAAAAAACCAATCAAACCAATCAAACCCAAACCAAATCAAAAGACCAGACAAATTTCACTTATCATTCTCACTTACTAATATTTTGAGATTTATTTGCCCCTTTTTCATTGTTCTATTTGCTTCTTTTCATTGTATTTATTTGCTCTTGATATCTTTTGCTTGGGAGCGTGACAGATTATACA
>JAGGTN010000040.1 GCA_021163645.1 Microcaldota archaeon
TTGATTCTTATAATTATTCTTCGAGGAGTAAATCAAATATATGTTTATGGATTGACGAAATATAAACCATATTATATAAATTCTTGTTTATATTTATTGAAAAAGTTTATATATGTTACTATTGTATCTATCAAAGAAGAAGGCTATGTTAATCCATAGCTTTCTCTGAAAACTGCATAAGCAGTTCGTTGAGTGGGCTTAAAACCAGCCACCGTTAATATTCGTATGATAGCCCACACAGGTGGCATGAAAAATGAGGTGAGTAAATGAAAGGATTGAATGTAAAGAAAATCGCCGCATTGGCTGCGGGCGCTTTATTTATTGGTAGTGCAGCAGTTGCAGCTGGCGTGATATTCGAAGACACACAGTTGGTTAGCGACCAAGGCATACCTCAGGCAACAGTTATCGTCGGTAGTAATGCGATGGTATCTGATGGTATTGCTGCAGGTAGGATCGCTGCTAAGTTGGCTTCCGAATCATACAAGGAAATGACATACACAGCAACAACAGCAGGAGCTGGCACATGCACACCAGTAACAACAGGCAATGAGACAGCTGGCACATGCCCAATAACTGATGAATCAGTTACCTTGAAGATTACTAGCCCAGGGATTAGCGGAGTGACCACATTTAAGACATTGATACATGACTATATTGATAAAGACCTTGAAAACAGGTATAATGATGGGTCAAGCGATAAATATAATTGCAATACAGATGACTCTGATGATGCATCTCCATTCACAGAAGGGTCTGGGACCTGTTCTCCTGACGAAAGGAAGATGCACAGAATAGATGGAAATGACTTTACACCCTTTGCACAGAAGACAATCACAGATAACCAAGGAGGAGGTACATACAAAGAAGAACAATACGCTTGGATAAAGGGGGATACAGAATATGATGGCACCAGTGCTGTTGTTGGAAAAATAGATGGATTTGGATATTCAGTTAAATTCTCAGATCCATATACAGGTATTCCATTGTGTTCTGATGACCAAGACGGAGATAACAATTGGGCTGATTGTTATTCTGGTGGAGATGTTGCAAATGACGATTACAGAACAGATAATCACAGAGTAGAGATAAGCTTCTTAGGATCTGACAATTGGGTTATTACAGAATTGTCACCACCCTCAGGAACTTTGGATTCTGAAGATAAACTCAAAGAAGGAGGCACTGTTAAGTTGGCAAAAGAATCTAATTGGGGCGTCCTTGATATTGGTGATTCATTAACAAGCGGAAATTATAAAATTACCTTAGACGATATTTCAACAGCAGTCGGATCAGGTAATGATCATCCAGCCATTATATCAATATATGATACAACCACAGGTGAAAAATTGAAACAAAACCAGATAAACCCAACTGAAACGAAAAAGATTACATTACCAACAGGAGATACATTATCAATCCATGTCTATGAGACAGCACCAGGTTATACATTGACAAGTAAATGGGCAGAAATGGCTGTATATGAAAATGAGATTACAATTAACGGAGACGGTGGAAAAATAACAGGCACATCTGATGATACCAGTAATAAAAAATACAAAGCATATATCTATTGGAAGAATAAAGATGCAGATGCAACAGCCAATGATATAGATACAATAAGAGCAATAACAATATGGAATGATGACACTGATGTTACTTTGAATGAAGGAGATACTTATCCAATGATGGCTGGTGGGAATCTAGATGCTTTCCAATTGACTTATGAAGGATTAGAATCTGCCGATATGGATTCACTTAAGTTTGACATGAAAGATTACAGTAAAGGAATGGACAGTTTAACCATCTGTGGAAGTTCTTCAGTAACAGGAGGATATGATGAAATGACTGGTGCATCAACTTACGGGTTAAGTATGGACCTTTCATCAGCTGATAAGATATCTTATGTAAAAGTAACAACAGAAAAGAATAACGGCTTCAGGATCGGAGGATATTCTGGTGATTCTTTGTACTACATCTTAGACGGCTATGGTGAAAACAGAGCAGGAGCAATATCAAGTACAGGTACAACTGCTGGTGGTGATAGATATGTTTGTATCACTAATGCTGGAACTGCCCCTAGTGATGACTATTACAATGGATGGAGACTATGGTGGGATCATGATGATGATGGTGACATAGAGTCCACCGAGTATTATTCTGTTTCAGATACAGAAGGAACTCCTTCAACAGATTGTGCTGGTGGAGAAACAGAGTTAATATTAAGTAGTACTGTATCTGGTGTTGCAGGCACAGGTTCATTTGTCCTAGGTCCAAAAGCAGGTGACTTATTCATATACAAGGATACAAATGATTGTTGGATGCCAGTAGATGACGGAACTTCTACAAGCGATATTGAATATAAGGGTGCAGGTAATTATGTATCTGGTGCTTCTGGATATGGATATATGAAGTTTGCAATAGATGCTGCTGATTATTCAGCAACATTGGCCACATTTGATATCTATGAAGATGCAGGCAAATGGACTGATGGAACCACGACAACAGATCATGCACAAGATTCAATCGAATTCGTAGGTGAATTATCTTCTGGTGATTGGAGATTCGCAAGTGCTACAGGCGTAGATGATGACAAAGCAAAATATGGATGGACTGATGGATCAACTACATCAACTGAAGAAGAGGACTTTATCACAGAGAGAGGCTCTGTGTTTGAGGATTTGGGTGATGAGAGATATTATTTCTCTATAGCACCTAAAGTACTTGAAGCACAATATACATACACGAATGCAGGAGAAGAAGCAGAGCCAAACACAAAAGAATTGATAATGCATGAAGGAGATACAGAAACAATCGGCGATACCACAATAGAAGTAGAGTCAATCGATGAGGAAGTTGGTGCATGCACAACAACAGGAACAGGTGCAGCATCTTGCATGTATGATGAAGGCAGTGTAACTGGAGCTATACAAGCACCAGACGGAACAACAATGAGTTCATTAACAGCTATGACACCTGGTTCAGTCAATCCAAGCACTCTTATCAAATTGGATAAGGATGCTATGAATGATGCTGTATTCATATCAGTCGGTGGACCGGCTGTTAATGAAGTAACAGCAAGGGAATTGACTGGTGCTAATGCAATCGATTTCAATACAGAGAATGTCGTCACTAAACAGATATCCCAGGGTAAGATCATCGTTGCTGGTCTTACAGCACAGGATACATTGACAGCAGCTGACCAGTTCATAGCACAACTACAAAGGACTGAATAAGCACTTTCTTTACTAGCAGGCCCGCAAAAACCTGCACTAAGAAAGAAGCTGTGAGAAAGGATAAATCCTTTCTTTTTTCTTATTTTTCTTTTTGTTTTTGTCCTGATTCTGATGATTGATTTTATTGTCTTGGAAAGGGTTAAATTTAAAAACTTCTTATTGTAGAAATATATGGTGGTTATATGACTTATGTTAATACAGAGGAAAAAACATTAACAAAAATGGTTTCTATTTTAGAGAGAATCGAAGAACGAATTTCTGCAATAGAGTATGCATTACTAGATCTGGAAGAACTCCCAGAAAAGGAGCTCAAAGAATTGGAAAAAATAGAAACAGAAATGAAAAAAGGTAAATATTATTCAGTGAAGGATTTAAAGAGGGTATGGAATGTTTGACGTCCACATTTCAGAAAAAATATATTCACAAAATCTTCCAAATTCTGTGAAAAAAAAGCTCTTTGGAATAATAGATACAATCAAGAAAGATCCCATACCTGCAAGAAGATACAATATTATGAAAATAAAGAATCACGAAGGAATGTATAGGTGTTGATTTTTATAATAAGATTATTCGCCTATTAGATCTCACTAGAAGGAAAGAATCAACTTATAAGAAGATACATACAAAATAACAAAAAAGTAGTCATAATTTATTTAACGGAAACACAGTCCACACTTATTTATAAACCTTATATATAAACATTACTTATTCTATCCAGAATTAAAAGAGAGATTAATAGAAAATTAAATAACAAATTGATAGAGTGAAAGTGATCAAATGGATAAGCATATCCAATCAACCATACATTCACAACTAGAATATTTTCCGTTCCCACGCATTCGCGAAGGGCAGAGACAGATGTATCAAGATGTTCAGGACACATTGATGAACAAGGGTGCATTACTCGCCTATGCTCCAACAGGGATAGGTAAAACCGCTGCAGCATTATCAGCAGCATTATCAGTAGGGCTTGATGATGGCAAGACCATAATGTTCCTGACATCAAGACATTCACAGCACAGGATAGCCATTGAAACATTACAGAAGATAAAGAATAAAGGAGCAGACATAATAGTGACAGATATCATCAATAAGATGGGTATGTGTATACGTGATGATATTAACGGTCTTACACGAATGGAATTCAATATACTGTGTGCAAGAGAACGAAAAAGAAAGACATGCCCGTATTATAAGGTCAATCCATTAGCTGTATCAACGATCCATTCAGGGATATACCATGTTGAGCAATTGAAGAATATCTGTTTATCATTAGGCTCATGCCCGCATGCAACCGCACTCAAAAGCATATCACATTCTAACGTTGTCGTAGCAGATTATAATTACATGCTAGATACTGGCATACGTAACATCGTATTATCAAAACTCCAGAAAGATTTATCAGATATCATCCTCATCATTGATGAAGCACATAATCTACCTAGAAGAGTAAGGTCATTATACACATCAACCCTCAATCGTCCATTACTCTACGGATGTCTCAAAGAATCACGAGAATATGTCAAACAACCAAGATTGGATACACTGATTAAGATCATTTTCAAATCACTGCCATCGGAAGATGATACAACAGAACGATATGTCGATAAAGATGATTTCATATACGGCCTAGAAACAATAATTCAAAACAACATGATGACCCCAGTGATGTATGATGAGCTCCTATCCATATTAGATGATGCTGTTGAGGTTGTTCTGGCAGAGGTTGAAGATGAATTCTATTCATCATCATTAGCCGGTCTGTTAGATTTCTTATTGAGATGGAAACAGGAACATAATCATGTGGTAAGGATATCAAACAGGAACGGTATACATATCATCCCATTGGACCCTGCTGATTACACGAGTGGATTATTCTCTGGTGTAAGCGGAAGTATACTGATGAGTGGGACATTATACCCGCAACAGATGTATTCTGACCTATTAGGTATCAGAAACCCAGTGTTTGGTACATATGCTTCACCATTCCCAAGGGATAACCGATTGATACTTTCGGTTGATGATGTATCAACACTATACACAAGACGTAATGAAAAGGAATATAAAAAGATAGGCAATAGGATAACAGGATTGCTCAGAGATATACCAGATAATGTCATAGTTTTCTTCCCATCATATAAATTAATGAAAGATATCAGCAAACATATAAAACCAACCAATAGACAGGTCATAATGGAAAAACAAAAATGGACAAAGGAGGATAAAACATCTATAGTTGAAACATTGAGTGAGCGTAACGATATCGTATTGTTAGCAGTTCATTTAGGTTCGTTCTCAGAAGGTGTTGATTATAAAGGCAATACGATAAAAGGGATAATCATTGTCGGCTTACCGTTGGACCCGCCAAGCCTTGAAAAGAATTCACTGGTCAAATATTTCAACAAGAAATTCGTAGGTAAAGGGTATGATTATGCATATCACATGCCTGCATTTAACAAAGTCCTTCAAGCATCAGGGCGTGGGATAAGGAATTCTGAAGATAGATGCATCACTATATTGATGGATGAAAGGTTCAACTGGCCAAAATATAAACGATATTTTCCAAGCGATTATAATTTCATCAGGGCAAAACACCCAGAGAGATATGCACGATTATTTTTTAAATTCTCTGATATTCAACTATGATTTAACTTATTAAAAGAGAAACCAAAAGATTTATTAATTTCACCAATCTTATATATATGTATAAGTTAGGTGAAATCATGAAACTGAGGATTATTGACAAGCTTAAAAAAAGAAGACATAAAGATATTGCTTTGGTTCAAGATACTCTTATGGATATAATCTATGATGTATTCCCAAAAGCAATATTACATGGAGGCACAGCTATCTGGAGATGTTATGGAGGGAATAGGTTTTCTGAAGATATTGATATCTACCTGGATAAAAGTGATTTAAAAAAGGTAAAACTCTTTAAACAAAAGGCAAAACAAAGAAAATTAGATATTAAAAAGTTCAAAACGACGGCCGATACAGTTTTTTCAAAATTCTCTTTCAAAGGGATAGAGGTAAGATTCGAAGCTTCTTTCTTAAAGGTAAGAAGTAAAGATATCGTGATCAAACCATATGAGACGAGCGATGGAAACTATATCAATGTATTTACTCTAAGCCCAGAAAGCTTGATAAAAGAAAAAGTGAATACATATCTTTCTAGATTACTAGTTAGGGACTTATACGACATATATATTCTTCTGAAACATGTTGAGAATAAAAATAAGGTTGGGTCTTATCTGAAGAGATTGTTATCAAAATACAAAAAACCAAAAGACGAAAAGATATTAAAAGCATTGGTATTTGTTGGTGCAGTACCAACACCTCAGCAGATATTAAAGGAGGTGAATAGATGGGTAAGATAAAATATCTAAATGAAGTAAAAACCTTCATCCTCAAAGGTAAAGCTTTCAATGTAAAAGATATAAAAAGATTCCTGATATCAAAACAAGCAAATCCAGATTATGCTTACTCTATAATACATAACATGATGAAAAAAGGGCATATCCACAGGATTACAAAAGGATATTATAGCAGATTTGATGACCCTATGATAATAACTTATTGCATAAAACCATCATACATCGGATTAGAAAATGCACTCTCAATACATGGTTTATGGGAACAGGAATCTAACGTAGTCCTAATAACACCTAGGAGAATAAGATTTGGGATAAGAAAAATATTCAATACAAATGTCATTATCCACCATATTAATAAGAAATATTTTTTCGGTTATGATTACATAGATTATTACGATTTAAAAATACCAGTAAGTGATACAGAAAAAACATTTATAGATTGGATTTATTATCACAACAAAATGAACATAAAATTACTAAATGATTTCATAGATAAGATAGATAGAAAAAAACTAAATAAATATTTAAAAAACTATGATAAAAAATTTGCGGAAAAGGTTCAATCCGTACTAAAACATAAAAACAATAGGTGAGATTATGACATTCAATCATGTATCCTATCAGCCATTTGACATACATGCACATCTAGTGGATATGGACATATACGATAAACTCATTGAAGGCAAGGAACAGTTGAACCATAATATATTAACAGCTGGATATTCCCATACATCCAATATCAAAACAGTTAAGATGAAAAATGTTAAAAATGTTTTCTTGGCTCTCGGGATAGCGGCACAGGAAGCGATAAAGAATAAACATATACTTGATCAGATTGACCAGTGGATCGAATTCATAGAATCAAACAAGCATATAATAAATGCTATCGGCGAAATCGGGCTTGACTATCATTGGACAAATGCATACGAAGATATTGAAAGAGAGAAAACGATTTTTAGGTATCTGTTATCGTTGGCAGAACGTATGAAACTACCTATCATAGTGCATTCAAGGAAGGCAGAGGATGATGTGATAAATGAAATCCTAAACTATGATATCAAAGGAACAGTATTGCATTGTTTCTCAGGGAACGCCAGACAAGCATTAAAAGCAGTAGATAATAATATGCTTATATCAATACCGCCAATCAAATCAAGACAAAGGAAGAAAGTCATTAAAAAGGTTGGTATTCATAATTTAGTGGTTGAGACCGATGCACCATACATAGGCAAACATACAACAGATATAAACAAGAGTATTGAAATCATTGCATCTGCATTAGAGATAGACAACAATACAGTTAAAAGCATAACATACAAAAACAGTATAAAGATATTAGGTATTCAATCATAAACAAAAGGTGATAAAAGTGTTTAATTTTTTAAGAAAGAAAAATCATATTGCTCTCTTTGTTGATGGTCCTAATGTTATAAGAAAAGACGTCAACATTAATCTTAACGAAGTGAAGAAAGAACTTGAAAAATATGGAGAGATACGAATCGCTAAGATGTATCTGGACCAGTACGCATCCGATAAATTGATTGAAGCTATGGTTAATCAAGGTTATGATATAGTGATCACCACTGGCGATGTTGATGTAACCATGGCTATCGAAGCGATCACATATGTATTTGATAAGAACATAGATATTATTGCCCTATTAACCAGGGATACAGATTACCGACCGGTTTTAGTTAAGGCAAGAGAGTTTGGCAAGAAAACAATAGTGATAGGCAACGAGCCAGGGTTCAGTATAGCATTAAGGAATTCAGCAGATATATCAATAGTATTAAAACCTTCTGAGAATAAAGGATTTATCCATCATGCGTATAAGTCAAAGAATATAAAGAAAGGACGTAAATAAAAAGTTTAATACCTAGGTAAACCAATAAAATGCAAATTTAAGCATACTATTGGCTGTATAAAGGATTCATACTTTATACACAATAAAAAAAGGTGATGAATATGGCAGAACAGCAGAAAAGACCTTTTGATGTGTTGAACATGTCTCTTAACAACACAGTAATTATTGGCTTAAAGGAGGGGATTGAATTCAGGGGTGTTATGGCAGCATATGACATCCACATGAACATTGTACTTGAGAAGGCAGAACTGCTTGAAAATGGCGAAGTTAAGAAAGGATTCGGGACAATTCTATTAAGAGGAGATAGTGTAGTTTACGTATCACCATCATAAATCATTATATAAGATTTTAGATGATTTTCTTCTAGACAATCCCTCAACTTTAGTCTTCTCTATGGATTCTGTTTTGTGTCTCACCTTTTCTCTTGGTGCCTTTATTTGTTTCTTTCTCTGTGTCTGCTTTTTCTTTTATTGCTTGTCTGTGTTTTTCTTTTCTCTCTTCTTTTAGTGCAGGTTTTCTTTGGATGTCCGAAGGAACTGAGGACACCGAAAGAAAAAGTGCGTGTAATGGACTCGGGGGGATTTGAACCCCCGGCCTCCTCCATGCCAAGGAGGCGCGCTTTAGTGGACTTTTCCGCAACGTACGCTTTTGCACGAAGTGCGAAAAGGCCGACCACTGCGCCACGAGCCCTCATGCATCACTTATATATCACAACCACGCGCATAACCATGCGCACCCACCGCACATTCAACCGCTCTCAACATATCATATACAGAAATATATTTAAATGTTAAGCTATTAATAAGAATGAGGTTTGACCATGTGGAGAGAATTAGTAAGGATGTATTCAATGATTGATACGCCAGAATTCCAGCCTATCGACCTTATAATCATCAAAAAGCGGCTCTCTGATATAGATAAATCAATTGAAAACACAGACTCGCTCAATCATCTTAGAGAGATAAAAAATCAATACCAAAACGAAATCCTGGAAATGAGCAAATCGTTCTCGCACACAACACAGATATACCGCAATAATAAATTAAAGAATGAACTCAAAAAATACATTTCAGAGTTTCATAGAATTAAAGACGAAGACCGTGAGAGGATAGTCAACAGATACAGATATCTCACATCTATGAATAAACCAATTTTCTCAGAGAACACAACAAGTAAGATATTCTTAGAAGATTTCATATCACGGATCGAACAGCGCAAATTAAGATTATTCCTCAAAGATATGGAAGATGGCAAACGTATCATGATAGACAAAAAGAATGTAGTGATAATAAATAATGATAACGCATCAGTTATTCCAACTGCTTTTATATTATCAACCATTGATGCGCTAGGTATGACCAAGTATATAAACATATCAGAAGTGCCCATTATCCTTGACGTGAAGAAAAAGAAAGATAAATTGAAAGTGACAATTAAAGAAAGGTTAATAGAGAACAATACGATACGTTCAAGAGAAAAAAATATCTATTTCAACATCCCAAAAAGATATAATAAATAGATTCTTGAGAAGACTTTGAAAATATGGTCTAAATTTAAATTTAAATAATGATTGGGCAAACCTTTTTCTCCATTAAGCCCTGATGTGGTGTCCTTATCCTTTCAAAAACCCAAATCCTATGATAAACCTTAAAGTATCATCTCAAACATGATTATTTTGTCTTTGTCATACTCTGTCCGGTCTGTACGCCAAAGAGAGCATGCCATATTAATCTTATGTATGTCTTTATTTTTAATCCTTTTCATTGCATTTCTATGACGTGATTAGTATATGAACAATGAAATATGTTAATCGGATTCAAGATACTGATACATAGTAAGGTTTTTTCAGGTATAACCATTAACACAAACATTTAAAAATAATAACTATTATAATTATAATAGTGCATTATTATATTATAATATTTGGAGATATAATATTGGGAGGTGAAAAGAATGGATATCGACCCAGATGATATGAATTATCATTCACAAGATAGTTATTCAGAAAGCAATCATTCAGAGAGCAATCATTCAGAGAGCAATCGTTCAGAAAGTAATCGTTCAGAAATAGAACGTGAAGAGATACAGAAACGTTTAATGCTCATCGGAGGAATATTAGCAGTCTTAGTAGCTCTGACCTTAGTTTTTGCGGTTTTCAACGTACCAGAGAGATTGGCTGCATTCACAACTAACCTTTTCGGTGAGAACCACGAAGATACAATCGAAGGATATTCTACTGAAACAAACCAAAATGATAATACCATCAACATGGCCACACCGATAACTAAGGTGAACAACGAAAATAACGAAGAAAACACAACACAACCACAAGCACCAGAAGTGACAGATATGAGGATATCAATCGCAGGCGGTAAATTCGAAGTAGATAGCAGAAATGTTAATATTACTATATACGCCAAAAACGCAGCAGAATGTCATGTCAGGAACGAGAATGAGAATTGGAATGATTGGTTTGAATTCAATGGAACAGATAATGAAGGCATGACGATTAATTGGACATTATCAGCAGGTGAAGGTGAGAAAACCGTTTATCTGCAATGCAGGAACAATGACGGAAAACTATCAGGATTAACCTCAGATACAGTAACCTATTCAATACCCAACACAGAAGATAACGACGATGAAGACTCTAATCATCATCACCATCAGACAAACCGTGACCCACCATCTAATCTATTGATCACGATTAACAGTGGTTGGCCGTACACAAACAGTCCAAATGTGACTTTATACATGCATGCTGACAACGCAGATGAATGTATTATTGAAGATGATCGCAGAGGCGAATGGGAGCAGTATACCACTGAAAAGAATTGGACTTTTAGCAACGGAGATGGTTATAAGATAGTTTATTACAGATGTAGAAATAGGTATGGTGAAACAGGACCGGTAACAGCAACAGTAATTCTAGATACAGTCCCACCAAATCAACCACACAAAGAAGGATATACAGCCACACCAGATGAAATCACATTAAACTGGGGTGCAGATGAGAACAATCTTGAATTCGTAATAATAAGAATTCCAGGACCTTCATACGAAGGTGGTTCTAATGAGCAGAATGACGGAGTATACAGATTACCAGAAGGTATGCCAGTAAATGATCCTAATGATCCCAGGTATCCTCCTGAAAATGGAAGCTTTTCGACAAGGGAAGAAATAGGACGGACGTATACCCATTATTTCACTGACACTCAGGTAATACCAGGACATGTTTATGATTATTGGGTCATTCCATACGACCAGGCATTTAACAAAGGTCCATGGACAACATACACTTCCATTCATGTGCCGGAGAGTTATTCGCCTGCTCCATATGACAATGATCAAGAAAGCACATATGACAACGACCAAGAAAGCACATATGACTCCAATTACGATTCAAGTAATAGTGTAGTAAATGATAGTATTCAGACCGCTCCATATGACCAGATAGCATAATGACTATACTTTAGTTATTTTCTTTTTCTATTTTGATTTTAATCCATATCCCATTCACATGAATTCCATTAAACTGACCTGCTTTTTCTTCTCATCAACAAAGATACTTTCTACATCCTTCTTAATGAAGTATAATCTCTGTTTGAGATAATCAGGTAGATGATACTTCTCTGCGAGCTCAGTGGATACCTTAAGATACTTCTCAATATTACCCTCACTAACAGTCAGAACAAGTTTACCACCGCATTTTGTACATACACCCCTCAAAGGCACACGTCTATACTTAGCATTACAAACTACACATCTAAATGTTTGCCTCGAAAATGTCCTTAGATTTCCGTACATATCAGGTAGGAAATGACTAACGATCATCCTTCTCACAGCATCATCCACATCAACAGCTCTTATTTTCCTATCCAGTTCAAACTGCCTGTACATCTTATCTATCATATTCTCAACCTTGACATAAGTAGTCACAGTTGGTGCGTTGTTGATATCATCAACATCATGAGTGAACATAAACCCTTCGTATTGATTATCAGTGCCTAGGATATCCTTAACCAGTTTTATATATTTAAGAGGGTCACCATATCTCTCACTTTCTTCAAAGAATTCTAATGGTAGATGTTCATTGATATCCATCACATAAACCTCATCATCAATCTCCAATGGGTTAACAATTGTTGATAGAACAAGAGGAGTATCCTGTGTGCCACCACGTGTCGATGGTAGATATCTCCTGGAAAAATTTATGAAAACATCTAATAATAGATAGAATGAATCCTCATCACCATCACAGTTTCTCCTAGTTGCGCATATCAGATAAGGATGGTACCATCCCACACGTGCCTTTGATGAACCTATTACTCGCGACAACACACCTGCACCAGTATGAGGTGATTGAGTACCTATTAAATGTCCAATAAGATCCCTTTTATTCTTAGCCTTATAGAAAGGAGGCATTTTATACACATAAACAAGCATATCATCTATAAACTGAGAAACATTGAACAAGAATTCAAGACCATCTTCAGAAACAATCGTATCCTGCGGGAAGATCTCAACCACCTGATCATCACTCACAAGCGGTTTGCCCTTGTAATCATGTGTATAACCTAACTCTCTCAACTTTTCGACAGATGTACCTATCTCTTTTGGTTTAAAATGTGTTAGTGTAGCAAGGACAAAGTCAAACCTGCATGTACCATCCTTAAACACATTAAGTCCATACTTAGCTCTCAGTATTCCTTTTTCAAGCAACTCTGGCACCTTATCCTTACTCATTAACCCCTTAGGTGCTTTTATAATGGGCAAGAGATTCTCTCCAACATTCTTTTTTGCAATATCAAGATAATGAACAATATCTATCTTTCTTGAATCATAAGCTCTTGTTGGTGCGCCACAAACAGGACATTTATCCTTATCCTTTTCTCTCTTATTTATCCCTTTCTCATCATCATTAAATATTACTTTATGACCTTTAAGGCATGTCCTTTCGATAACAGTATCATGCCCACATATCTCGCATTTGGGGTACATGGTCACATTATTACAGTTTTTACATACCCTTCGTATAACCTGCGCATCGATAAATCTATAATCCTTATCCTTCTGAGCAATTCGATACAAGTTTGTTAAATTTCTATTTTTACGTGCCATACCCACTGGGAATAATACATTTACTGGAGGTTTCATCGCACGCTGTTTGGCTTTTTCAGGCCGACCCATCCGTGAACCTATATAAACACTTATCTTATTCTTTATATTAACACCAAAACCCATAGAGTTTTTATTCACAATGCCCAACACATCTAACATCTTGTTATCTTCAATATCATCACAGCAGGTATTGTTATCATTATTGTTATCATCATTATCACTATTATTATTACCTATTTTATTGCCATTATCATCATGACCTTCGTCGCTTCGCTCCTCGGTCATTCCACTCCTCCCAGCCATTCCATCTCCATCACTCTCCCAACGCTTCTCATCGCTCATCCCATTCTCATTATCATCATTCATCACTGCCTTAACTATCTCATTATTCAATCCAAGACAGATACTCAGAGCAAGCGCATCATCATGATTTATAACTACCTGTTCATAATCATCCCTCCTTCGTACTGTATGAGGCACGTATAATAACTCAAGCACGCGTTTGCCTGCTTTACCAAGTTCATAACCCTTAGCTTGCTTAGTTGTCTTAATAGATAAATTCACTACAAGCTGACCAAACTCATCAACAGAAGAATACTTATCAAGCCATTCCTTTAATTCATTATATTCATCCTCATCAATATCATTCCATGGATATGTGTATCTAGGATGCAATGGTACATGATATCTACGCGACAACAATACAGATTCCTCAGCGCTCGGAATGATAGTAAAAGGATTTTTCATACATCTCTTTACCACTTCATCATCTGATGCACCATTCTTAATACAATCTTGTATCCACCACTCTTCAACATAACCGCTTGGTATTATGGGATGAGCTGTTTTAATAAAATCACCGATAGGTGAAAGGATATCGCCTAAGAACAATATCTCTTCAACATCATTTTTGATATCCTTGGCAAGCTTTACAGAATCAACCCTTATCACATTACCATTCTTAAGTTTGACAACTGGTGGTTCGATTGTCTTGCATTGAGTAACTATACATGCCTTACCTGGTCGTTCCAATTTTAACTGTGTTCCAATCGCTGGGAATTCATCAAGCAGGTACAAGACAGCAGGATGGAATGCCTTAGCCATCACACCAGTAGCTCTCGTACGTCCATACCTCAAACGGAACCCGCCTTTGCGCATAGGATATGAAAATACAGGTCTCCCAGCCACCACATCAGCCATAAACGTGTTGATAGGTTTTAATTCAAACATATTACCTTTATCAGCTGTTTTAACCTTTGTTATACCCTCTAACCATGTCCATGGATTGCCTAACCTTTTACTGATTTTCAGGATCTTAGCCGATTTTTGTGCTATCCCTTCTCCAATAACCAGCGCCATCCCTCCTCTTACATAATTAGTCTCTACAGACTCAACGTCCCTATTCGTTGACACCTCTATTTTGCTTGTCGGCTCGCCAGTAATACAAACAGGACAATGAGACACTATATATCTTATCTCTTTCTCAGAGGGGAGATACTGCAGCCTAGAACATCTAGCATCATACAGATTAATCTCTTCGATATATCTTGATATAATTTTCTCAGTTGGCCTGAACTCTTGCAAACCCAACTCTTTACGCATGATATCTGCCAAGAGCACACTTACAGCTGCTGATGTGCCTCCTGCACTTCTTATTGGGCCAGCATAATATATAGCAACATAACGAGAACCATCTGGATTATCCATCACTTTTAATTCAGGTATTCCTTCTGTTTGTGCGACCAGAACGCCATCTGTTATTATTGCCACGCTCGTGCGTATTGCTTGTTTGATTATATTAGCCAATTTGTCAGAAGACAATGCTGTAGGTATTGTGTTTTCAGGTAACATATCTGATATGATTTTTTTACCTATACGGACAGCTACCTCTTCCCTATTCATTCCCTCATTCACTAGTTTTCTTATCTCATGTGCAATGCCTTTAGGACCAACCAAACCTTCAACCCTGGATGGCATATCAGGAGCTATCTTTATCTCAACCTCATCAGAAGGGTCCATTCCTTTTGAACGCACCTGTTCAGCGATTTCTCTCGCTATATTCATATCTCTAACTAGCCTATTAAAGTATGACCGCAATTTTTTGCTTGCCATTACATCCTGCAAATACTCACCCAATCCTCATTTCTAAATCTAAAATTTTATCGTATGCATGATTCCTGTTTTGAGTTCAAGGACAGGAACAATTCCTGGTGTGGGTACATGACCTAATTTTACTTGATAAGGTGTTCGTGCTTGGAAAGTGCCAGAATTAACAAGATGAATCCCTTTGTAAAGTTTATATGCATTCTTATGGACATGTGCTGTATGGAAAACATCTGGCACCTCATGAATAACCAAATAATCCTTTTCCTCAGGTATGATAAGATTCTTACCGTACATGGGTGATAGATGACGTCTTATAAGCATTTCAACCATAGACTTTTCAGGCTCTGAAAAAGACATGTGAGGCAGATTTGAAACCATTGCATCCAACCCCCTACCATGGTATATCAGATGTGTTAATCCCTCTATCTTAACCCAACCTGGATTACTGATTCTTATAAATCTATCTCCTATCATCTCTCTTGGTATAGCTGGTTGAGGCTCTGCGCGCCTCACAGCATCATGATTACCGGGCGCCACAATTATCTTTATATAATCAGGTATATTGTTCATTAAATCAACAAACAAATCATACTGTTCAAATACATCTTTGATCACAAGTTCATTTTCTTGCTGAGGATATATACCTATCCCATCGGCTATATCGCCTGCCACTATTAAATACTTTACCTTACCTGCCAGTTCTTTATCTTTACCTTTTCCGTTTAACCATTGGATAAACTCTTTGAAAGTATCCTCTAAAAACATATCACTGCCAACATGTAAATCAGAGATATATGCTATTGCTAAATCATCATCAATCCTTTTAACCTCTTTATTTATTGGTGTTTCAGGTCTTATTAACTCATTTGCAATGAATATCGTATCCAACATATTACCTTCAAACATAACAACTTCATCTTCTATGATTGTATCCTTATTAGCAAATGCATGAGCATCCTTTGGTATAACTACAAGCATATCACCAGTCAGGTCTTCGCATCGGATAACCATATTACCCTTTTTACTCATTGATTTCTCATTTATGATTGCAACAATCCTTAATTTCTCTCCCTTATGTTTCTTTGCATACCTAATATCAATTAATGGAACATTACTTGGCCTAACCTTTAGCATATCCCTTATTCTTTTATACCTATCCCTAAAATAATGAACAAAATCATCAACGCTTCCTGTTGTTCTTGAATTGTTAGTAATATCATATTTTTTCATGATATGAACATCTGATGAATATTCTTTGGCAATAGGTTTAAAATCACTCGGCCGTTCTATCATAACAACTGGCTGGCTTATTTTAACAACCTCGGAAATGATGCTATCCATCACTGTTTTAGTGATTATTACTTCTTTCGCTTTTTTCAGATTTATCATTAAAAGTTGCCTATCACAGTCATTACTCTTTATGAATTCAGATAAACTCTCAACAGCATCAGGCGTTAATCGTTTACCTGATAATGACAACTCTTTTATGAAATCATTCATGGGTGGCCCTCTCAAGACTGCTTAATATTGCCCAAATCTGAGTTCTAGTATGCATAGGCAGATTAATATCTTCACCTGCTTCTTCAATAAGATATATCGCACTTGTTATACGTACGTTATATTCTCCTTCTTTTTCATCATTAAGTTTTTGTTTTGCCTCACTAACGAGTGCCTTAACATTTTTAGGTACGCCTTGAGAATCTATTAATTGCTGCATGAGTTTGCTTATCTCTTTAATCTGTTCTTCCATCTTATCAGTCATATAATCACCTCAAAAGATAATAAAAATTAGAAAGCGGACCCAGAGGGATTCTCATACCCTTTTCATTTTCCCTGAAAAGCCCTTTCTTTTTTTGTGTAGGCATTTTCTTTTGGGAACGATTGGAATGTTTTGAACCCTCGACCTACTGGTGACTTCCTATTTAAAATCAATAGTTTTTGCTATTGATATGTTAAAAGCCAGCCGCTCTGCCAAACTGAGCTATGGGCCCGCATACATTATGATTTATACCATATTCTTTTTAATATTATCTTATAATACCGAAATGAAACACTTGCTCTCTTCTTTAAGCGGATATACTTCATTCTTGCAATCTTTAACTGCAGTTGTTAAAGCACAAATTCAATCAATGGACCTGCCGGGATTCGAACCCGGAGTCTTCGACTTTTCCTCATTCTCTTTATAACAAACCAAAGAGAACGTTGCGAAGCCGACGCCCTACCATTAGGCCACAGGCCCATAAGTCCAGATATTTATTGCTGCATTATAATCCCTGTCAATAACCAACCTATATTTAGGACACTTATGTACTCTTACAGATAAACTTTTTTTAACCTTATGCCCGCATCTGCTGCATTCCTGTGTTGCATTTCTTGGATTCATTTTTATTACTTCAGAACCAGCAACTGCTATGAATTTATAATACACTTTATATCCAATTACAATGGACAGGCTGGAAAATAAGTAAAATAGACCAGTTAATGATAGAATTAAAGACAAAAATTGAGCATCCATGAAATAATAATACCTATAAGTGCGCCAGCCATTAATGGAGGTAGAGCAGGAAGCACCTGTTTCTTCTTTGTCATATATCTCATCAACAGATATAAAGCTAATGTTGTGCAAATGATTATACATACGCTACCCATAAGTCCTAAAACAGGATATGCAGAAACACTTATCATGACAGGAACAACCAAATCTCCAGTACCTAATTCTGTCCTCTTTATCTTCTTAATTCTTTTTTCAAAAGGCAATTTTTCAAGCCGTTCCATTTCTTCTCTACTGGGTTTAGGCCCTACTGCAATCGTGAACGATAAATCCTGTTTAGTAAATCTCTCAGCAAACTTAATCATATGCTTTGTTTTGAATACAGCAATATAATCATACACAGATAAAAGCACAGCAAAAATAATCGCCGGCACAAAACCCAATGAAAACCCGAAAAGTGCACCAACACCTGCACTTGATAAGACAGCATTCACATTACGCAACGGGCTAACCCATGACTTCCCAACAGCAAGTAAGAAACCTATCAGCAAGCTGACACACATAGAGACATTTGGATTAATTCCCAACACAGTTAAGATTACAAAAAAGACAATTGATGATGCAAACATTACTACAAATATCTCTAATCCTTTGAATAACATTACCCCTTTATATATACGAATACCAAAATAGATTATGATTGCCATTATCAAAATATATCCAATAAAAAATAATGAGTTCCAAATACTCCCTTTTTCAGCTATTGGTGTGACTGCCAATTCGTTAAATTCATGAATGGTCCTGCTATGATTGATTATCAGCATACCAGTGATAAAACCGATTATCTGTGTTGTAAGAAACAACATGATAATAATATATCCTGGTGGAATCTTTTCAAATAGATTTCTTAAACTATTACTCATCAAAACCCTCCTGTATTTTACTTAATCATCCTACCTCTCAGACAATTTATGCATATGCCATTCACCTGATGTTTTTCGCATACGGGACGTCCGCATATCCTACACCTCATAACAGCAGGCGCCCCACATATATAACATAATTCCTTTATTTCCACAATATCACCAACGATTAAAAATCTCAGCGAACAGTAAAATGCAAACTTAAATTTATGAGCATTTTACTGGTTGAATAAAGAGAAGAGTTATACTCAATAAAAATCATATCAATTTTCCATAACCTCCTAATCTCCATCGCTGTCCAATCCTACGACAGATAGCAATATTCGAATTCATAATAGGATAAACTTTTCTCTTAGTTCTTACCGTAATTTTATTTTTCTTAACCATTGCAACAACACCAATGACAGTAGCAGTACCGATGCTCAATACAATTGGCTCACCTTTAATTAATGGTTTATTCTCAAAATCTGTTCTGTCAAGAAGCTTATATGACATATTAAGTATGTTAGTATTATCAACCAACGTACCTGGCTTGCCAGCAACACAACCAGAGAGATTATCACCTTTTGTTAAAGCAGGGTCAAGCTTTGTGCCTATTGCTATCAATCCACCAGGTTTGGCGGTCTGAATACTATCAATCCCTGTAAACAATGATGTAATCTCAGTTACTATTGGCTCAATAATCTCCTTATCCCTGACCTTATATGTTATCCCGGGCCGAATTTCTATCTCTTCACCGACAGATACTTTTCCTTGTATCAGTGAACCACCTATAACCCCTCCTTTCAATTTCTCTATATTACTCCCTGGTTTATTGACATCAAAAGACCTAATCACATACATCATAAACGGCAGGTTGGGATCACGTTTTGGGGTAGGAAAATTTTCTTGAATGGCTTCGAGAATGTATTCTATATTAATATTAAAAGTAGCAGAAACAGGCAAAACAGGCACCTCATTTTCATCATAACCAAACTCTTTAAGAAAATTGATGATCTCTTCATAATGTTTTTCAGCACGCTCCCTATTCACAAGATCGACCTTATTCTGAATAACGATTAGTCGTTTAACTCCCATCGCCTGCAGAACCATCAGATGCTCTTTTGTCTGAGGTTGCGGACATTTTTCATCAGCAGCTATCACCAAGATCGCTCCATCAATGATATTTGACACTGCAATCGTAGTTGTCATCAATGTTTCATGGCCGGGTGCATCTAACAAAGAAATTCGTCTCATAAATTCAGTCTTCGAATTACACTTTGGACATGTCTCCTTAGTTGTATATGTATTACATTTAAGACATTTGAATATAGAAACATCTACATACCCTATCCTGATACTTATGCCCCGCTTAATCTCCTCACTATATGTATCCGTCCAAACACCTGAAATAGCACGCGTGATTGATGTTTTCCCATGATCCACATGACCTAACATTCCTATATTGAGAACTGGTTGCAAAAAATCACCTTCACATTTTTAATATTCTCATATCCTTTATATCTTATTGTTAAGTACGCAATCTTTTTAATATGTTATTATCATTTTATTATGAGAGAAATGATTAATCAATGAGATTTATTTATCTTTATAAAGGAAATAGAATATTTATTAAGGAGGGAATGATAATATGATCAGAGGAAAACTCAAAAGCCAGATTATCAAAGAAATAGATAATGCAAGAAAAGGAAATTATCTATTCAAAGAAATCAAGAGATACAAACCAAATCCAGATAATAAACACGAAATGATATTCTTCATAAAACCAGAGCTGACAGGACCTAATATAAATATCTCTCTATTTTTAGATATTATTTCAAAATCATTCGATAAATATAGTGTATCAATCGATGGTATCTTTGTGTTGGGGGCCGATTATCTCAAGAGATATAATATCATCTCAAAACATTATGGAGTAATCTATACTCTAGCTAAGAAAGGAGTAGAAGCATTATCAGATGAAGCACGAGCTAAATTTATAAGTATATTCAATATTAACCCAGATGAAGTAATCACTTTGGGTGCATATCAATTCTTAGATAAGTATAGATTCTTTAATCCAAAATCATTAGACGTATTATGGGAAAATACAAACATCAATAGATTGGCAAGCGGGACATATTGTAGCAAACTCAAGTTGCATGCAGATAATATATACTTGATAAATGGCTTCATGCCAAGCCAGCTCTCTTTTTTCACAGATAAAGGTAAATCAATCGTTGTAATGGTTGTATCCTCATATAATGATTGGAAAATCCTACGTGAAGAGATGATTGGTTTTACTGATCCAAAGAAGGCATACGAAGGAACCATACGCAGAACGATTCTAGATGAAAAAGAATTGTTGAACATCAAAGAAGTCAGCCAGAGCCGTAATGGTGTTCACTTATCAGCAGGACCGATTGAAGCACTCGCAGAACTTGTAAGATTTGCCTCACGATATGATAAGAATCAGTACATTAAACCTATTGATACGGCAATGGGAAAAAAGATTATCAATGCAGGCATTCCAGAGGATAAACTTGAATGGCTGATAACCAACCCAAAAGTCAATTATCTTGATAAGAATATTTCAATATTCGATTTAACTGAAGGGTTAAATCTAGAAGATACTATCGGAAAAATAAAAAATATTTTATAACATTGAACAGGAGCCTTACTTCATAATATTGAAACAGAAAAGCGCAGTTTTTGCCCATCGGGCAAAACCTGCACTAAAAAGATAGAGCAAGGATGCTTCATTATAGCAATCAAAGATTGCAACTTGGCAAATTGAAGATTTGCCAACCGTTCAACAGCTATAATTTTAATCTCATGATTAATTCATTGACTATTCACGTTAATTGTTTTACCTTCCTTATCTATCAGGAGCGCTTGATAATGTTTTAACTGTATCTCACGCGCAATGAGTACTTCATCCATCGCATCATGAAAATTATTCTTATTCATCGCACGTAATGATTCAACAAGATGTCTTCCCACTTGCCATAAAAGATTATTGTAAGAATCATCATGGATGTATGGAACCAGCCAATTATTTACCATATTGATCACATCATTGGCTTCTCTTAGATTTTCACTTCTAATCCTTTTATCATTCATCTGTCCTTTTTTAATCATAAACAACAGATTAACATAATTGGTAATCACTCTATCTATGTAATTATGAATATTTATGTATTGTTCATAACCTGATAATAATTTTTGCTTTCTTATATACATACCAGGTGTTAATTTTTCAATTATCTCAAGATTACGCTGGATAAATCTATCCCTTGCAGCTCTAAGCTTCGTACGTGATGCCGGCCAATTCCGCTCTCTCCTATTTCTTATCCTATCAGGGTCATACGAATTCCTAAGAAGGTCAACGGCATCCAGTCCATCAACCGAATAGAGCATATTCCTTGCTTCTATCTTCAACATGTGCTTTTTTCTCTTAAGTCGTTCAGCAATCATTAAGATTTCCTTTGCATAAACCTCACGCTCAAATGACGTTGACCCCTTACCAAGTAGTGGTAAATATGTAATGATTTTATCCAGCTCATCAATAATCTGTTTGTTATTCTCATACTCTTTCATGAGTGAATCTATTGTATGCTGAGCAGAACGGAGCGCTTTTGGGAGAGAATCAAAACTCATCTTACTAGGTATCTTAACTCCCTCATTGTTCCATCTTGTTGTAGGTAAAATTATCTTACCAGTATTAGGATCTATCTCAGCCATATCCTCAAGAGGTTTAATGCACTTGAACCTATTACCAAATGGTTTTATCACAGGCATTTCATTTAGCAAAATGCTAAGTATCGATGAAACATATTCCTTTTCAGTCATCATCCTATGTTTACTACCGCCGGTTATATAATTTCTCATAGATTTCCATAATTCAGCAAGCACATGTTCGCTATTGAGCAGTTTATCAACCGATGCATAACTGGAAGATGTATGTGCGAGTGTTGATATTTGTTTAGCTTTATCAACGCCAAAAATCCTATTCAGGTTTATCCTATCCTTGCTATAATCATTAACTATACTCATAAGAGCTGTGCGCACCCAATCACGCGCCCTCTTATATACACCATCAATATAATCTTCACTTCTATTCTCCCAATTCATTTCACTATCCCTTTTGTTAATTCTATTTTTATTTTTGTAATCTGTATTGCAATTGGTTCTGTAATTAGTCCTGCTCTTGCCCTTTCTTTTGACATCAAATACCATAACAAAATATTATTTTTTAACAAATATAAATATTACCTTTTGATTGACGCTCTTATCTTTTTGATTGACGCTCAACTTTATTAAAACTCATAATGAACAGAGGGAATGAGATAATATATGTGAATTAGAAACAATTTCAAGCTCATAAAAAGCGCGTATAATAGGAATTTTATCAACAACAGAATCATAGATCACATACCTAAGATTTATCGGTGTGCCAGATATTATAATATCTGGTTTAGAGTTTATTATCGTTTTTTTGAGGTCATTTGTCTCTTTTTTAGAATAACCCATCGCAGGCAATACAAATCCATCAAGATGTTTATACTTCTTAAACGTTTTCTTCAAATCACCTACTATATATCTTCTAACATTGATTATCTTAACACCCATCTGATTCGCAAGAACATAACCAGCACCATATTTCATACCACCATGTGTAAGCGTTGGACCATCTTCAATGACAACAGCCCTCTTACCTATCACATCTTTCATACCTATTACATCATTCTTCATATTCTTATCTTCCATTCTGTTCTTATCAACAAATTTTGGTCTCACATCAAGTCTTGATAAGATTACCTTTGCTTTCGGATTATACCTCTTAATATTCTCCATAATGGATTTAACGAACCGGCTATCCCTACGTTTTACTTTGTTTACGATTATAATATCAGCCATTAACAGATTAACAAAACCAGGATAATAACTGATTTCATGGCCGGGCCTCAACGCATCTGCTATAACAATATGGACATCTGGTTTGAAGAAAGGAGTATCATTGTTGCCGCCATCCCAAATAATAACATCACAACCCTTCTCTTTTTCAGCCATTCTCAATATCTTCTCATAATCCACTCCAGCGTATACGACTACTCCAAGATTAATAAGGGGTTCATACTCCTCTCTCTCTTCTATTGTACAGTTCGCTTTATAGATATCATTAAGAGAAGCAAACCTTTGGACCACCATCTTATTCAGATTTCCATAAGGCATGGGATGCCTCACCACAACAGGATTTTTCCCAGCCTTTCTCAGCATACGAACAATATACCTGGTTGTTGGTGATTTACCTGCACCTGTCCTAACAGCGCACACAGCAATCACTTTTTTACTAGATGTAATCATTGTTTTCTCAGGAGCAACAAGAACAAAATCAGCACCAGATGATAAAACCAACGACGCTTTCTCCATTACATTCTGGTGTGATAAATCTGAATAGGATAAAACGACTTCATCCACATCATATTCATTTATCAATTGTGGCAGTTCATATTCAGAATAGATAGGAATCCCATTCGGATATAATTCACCTGATAATTCTTTTGGGTACTTGCGGCCACTTATACCAGGTATCTGTGCTGCGGTGAAACAGACTACTTTATATTTAGGATTATCCCTATAAAGCATATTAAAATTATGAAAATCCCTACCAGCTGCGCCCATAATGATTACTTTTCTAACCTCCATGCTTAATCTTCCGATGAATAATTTATAAAAGTTTTCAGCCTAAACAATAACACAAATAATGGAGCTGTTATTATGGAAAATAAAAGAACAGATAATTTCTCAGAATGGTTTACTGAAATCATACATAAAGCAGAACTGGCAGATATAAGGTATAATGTAAAGGGATTTATAGTATACAGACCATGGTCAGTGCTCAGCATGGAAGAAATGTATAAGATTTACGAGGGGGAACTCCAGAAAAAAGGCCATCTACCTACCTGGTTCCCTATCGTCATACCAGAATCAAACTTCAAATTGGAGGCAGAACACGTTAAAGGTTTTACACCAGAGGTCTTCTGGGTGACAGAGCATGGCAACAACGAAAAGTTTGAGGAAAGATTAGCTTTAAGGCCTACAAGTGAAACGGCTATGTATAAGATGTATGCATTATGGATACAGGGTAAACGCGATCTACCGTTAAAGATATACCAGAGAGCTTCTGTATACAGATATGAAACAAAAGCCACCAGGCCTTTCCTAAGGAGCAGAGAGATATTCTGGATTGAAGGGCATGATTGTTTTGCCACTGAAAAGGAAGCATTGAATCAGGTTAAAGAAGATATGCAGATGACAGAGAATGTGCTTCATCAACGATTTTGTATTCCGTTTATACTCTTCCAGCGGCCAGAATGGGACAAATTTCCTGGCGCTGTGCATACATACGCAGCAGATACAATGATGCCTGATGGCAAAGTACTTCAACTCCCATCAACACATCTCTTAGGCCAGAACTTCTCAAAACCATTCAACATCATGTTCCAAGATGATGATGGTAAGAAGAGATATGTTTGGCAGACCTGTTATGGCCCAGCAATATCCCGTATTTATGGAGGTATGATTGCGATACTTGGAGATGACAAAGGTTTACGAATACCATTTGAACTCGCACCGATTCAAATAATTATCGTACCTATATACAAGGATGAAAACAAAGAGGGTATCATTGAATACTGTAATAGGATAAAGAACAAACTCAAAGAATACAGAATAAAGATAGACATGTCTGATAAAACACCAGGATTCAAATTCAATGAATGGGAAATGAAGGGAGTCCCGATAAGGATAGAAATAGGACCAAAAGAGGTCAATGAAGAAAAAGTTACAATTGCTATCAGAACAAGAAAGGGTAAGGAAACAGTATTGCTTAATGAATTGGAAAAGGTTATTGATATGAAAGGTAATCTCGTCACCCAAGACCTAAGAACAGAAGCTGATAATAATTTTAAAGGGATAATACACAACGCAAATAGTATGGATGAATTAAAATCTATATTAGAGAAAGGAGGCTTTGCAAGAGTGCCTTTATGCTCAATTGATATGGATGGCAAAGATTGTGCAGATAACATCAAGGCGAAAACTCATGGCGATATAAGAGGGATAAGATTTGATAAAAATGAAAAACCAAAACCAGGACAAAAATGCATTTGGTGCGGCAAACCTGCAAAAGTCATGGTTTATGTGGCTAGGCAATATTAGGGGTTTGATGAGAAATAGATTCACGCGTTCCCAAAATAATCAACTCATCCATTCATCATACAATTCATCAAACTCATCTTTTTTTATAGATTCTCTAATCATTTTCATAAGGTTAAGCATGAAAAATAGATTATGATAACTCAAAATTCTCATACCTGTCAACGGTTCAGTCTTAAATATATGATGGATAAATGAACGTGAATATCTCTTACACATCTTACATTTGCATTCAGGATCTAATGGTAGAGTATCATGTTTAAACCTGTTATTAGTAATCTTCAAACGGAACTTGTTCTTTATGTTACCCTCGTGTCCTGGATGCACATAAAAATATCCAGCTCTACCTACCCTCTGCGGGCTAACACAATCAAACAAATCAATTCCTCTTTTAACAGATTCAAAAATATCCTTAACAGTACCGATGCCGAGAAGATGGATGGGCTTATCCTCAGGAATGAATGGTATTACCCAATCAAGCACATTATACATCTGGTCCTTACCAAATGCTCCACCGATACCTATTCCATCAAAACATTTAGGCTCACCACTATCATCGTCAACAACCAAAGAGGAAAGATATGTTGCACTTGCCTGTCTCAAGTCTTTATACAACCCGCCTTGAATGATCCCAAATAGCATCTGGTTCTTCCTTTTACTCGCTAACAGACACCGCTCAGCCCATCTATGTGTTCTTTCCATACTTTCTTTAGTGTATTCATAACTCGCGCTTGGATAGGTACATTCGTCAAATGCGAATATCATATCCGCGCCTAGCTTTTCCTGTGCTTGAATAGATATTTCTGGCGTAAACCTATGTTTCGTGCCATCATATACAGATTTAAAATCTATCCCATCTTCATCTATCCTAGCCATCACCTTACCTTCATGTTTTTTGATATGACCTATCATAGATGCTTCCTGCTCATGAGATTCATACTCAAATTTACTCTTGCCGAGTAACGACCCCATACCAAGAGAGAATGCCTGGAACCCGCCTGAATCCGTCATGAACGGTTTCTTCCAAGACGTGTATTTATTTAATCCACCTGACTCTTCAATTACATCAAGACCTGGCCTAAGAAATAGATGATATGTATTCGCCATTAATATCTGTGCATTCATATCTTCAAGGTCATCCATATCAATAAGCTTAATCATACCTCTTGTGGATACTGGTGCAAACGCGGGTGTTTCCACGCGTCCGTGTTTAAGGTGTAAGATACCATAACGCGATTTGTTTTCAGGTGTATTAGATTTATTGACTACTTTGAATGATGGAATAAAACGCTTAACCATAACTAAATATAAACATAACATTAAATAAAAACATTCCTGACCTAAGACATTGTTTATATCAATGATTATCCTCCTGAATATTAAAGATTTGAAATACCTAACGATTTATATGAGAAGGTATATCGCAAAATTTGTAAAAAAATACGCTTTTACAAAAAAAATCAACAAAAGATACAAAATACAACAAAAATCCTACGAACACCAAACATGAAGAAGAGTTAATTTTAAAAACCAATCCAGGTTCTTATTATCATGGAAGACATAAAAAACCTTAAAGAAGCTATGATGTATAAAGAATTAACAGATAAAATCGTTCAATGCAATCTATGCCATAGGCATTGTGTATTGAAAGATGGAGAAACTGGCGAATGTCATGTAAGAAAAAATATAAATGGTAAATTATACTCTCTTGTTTATGGCAAAACAGTTGCATGGAATATTGATCCGATAGAGAAGAAGCCATTCTATAATTTCATGCCTGGCAGTAAAGCATTCTCCTTTTCAACAGTAGGATGCAACTTCCATTGTAAAAACTGTCAAAATTGGACGATAAGCCAGCCAGAACGCATCGAAGGAGAAATATTACCACCAAAAAAAATCATTGAACTCGCAGAGCAGAATAATACGCAGGGCATTGCATACACATATACAGAACCGACAATATTCTTTGAATACGCATATGACACAGCAAAGTTAGCATACCAAAAAGGATTGTATAATATATTCGTAACAAATGGTTATATGACACCGGAAACAATAGATAAAATGAACTACATAGATGCCAGCAGGATAGATATCAAGTCCATGAGTGATAAATTTTATCATGAAATTTGTGGTGGTGTGAACCTAGAATTTGTACTAGATTCTATCAAACGTTTATATAGAAAACAGCATATTGAAATCATCGCTCTCCTCATCCCAAGCCTCAATGATTCAGATGATGAAATTAGACAGATGGCGCAATGGATAAAGAACAATACTGATAAAGATGTTCCCTTGCATTTCATCGCATATTACCCTGCTTATAAAATGACATTACCTCCAACACCTCTAAGTACATTAAGACGGGCAAGGAAGATAGCGATGGATGAAGGATTGAATTATGTGTATACAGGTAATATTCCTGGCGATGCAGGTGAGAACACATATTGTCCAAACTGTGGCAACATGATAATTCAGCGATATGGGTTTCAGGTTATCAGGATGAATATCACAGAGGACAATAGATGCCCTGTTTGCGGGCACAGGATAAACATCATCACTAACTTAGATGAATACAGAAAAAGAAAAAGAGATTGATCGGTGAATACATGGTGAATGAATTACATGTAAAACTCAAGGATATTCTAGGCAATTCATTTATAATAGAAGGTAATAAACCGATAAAAATAGATAAACACACAATGGATTATGTAGGCAGCATAGCAAAAAAACTTTCGAATTCACGCGGGAGAATACTATCTCATGGAGTAGAGCTTGATGATGACCTATCAGATATGATTTCTTCTATAATTTTTAAGAAGAATAAAAACAGAGCACTATTCGAACGATTATTATTAAAGAATGATAGACTGACTACTATGAATAAGTGGAAGATACTTCATGACCTTGTTAAAGAGCATGTTGTTCCAGAGGAGGTAAATGGAATAAACATGCATGATCTGCTTAGAGATATCCATGAATTCATAGATATAAGAAATATGTTCGCTCATGGGATTTTTGTGTTCGATTCTGATAACAATTTCACTGTAAATCTTAGGTATCATCGCAACGGTGAAAAAAATACTGACATTTCAGTAATCACAAAAGCATCCGCAAAATATCAAGATATTTCTATTAAGATATCAAGGGTTATCATATATTTAGAAAAATAGATAAATTAAATATATAAAAAGAGAATGTCGGATATCATATTAGACAATTTAAACATAATGGTGATCGAATGAATATCCTATTACAATTTCCAGAAGGTTTGAAATCAAAAGCATTGAAATACACCGAAAAATACAATGGCAATATTTTTATTTCAGGTTCAAAATCTTATGGTGGATGTGATGTTGCACTACAAGAAGCAGATGCTATCGGAGCAGAGAAGATAATACACTTTGGTCATTCAGAATTTCCTTTGAACCCAATAATAAGAGAAAAATACAAACATATCAAAATAGAATATGTAGAATTTCATGTTAATGTTGATCATAAACTAATCAAAAAACTAGCAGAGATACTTAAACAAAGGCAATTAAAAAAACCTATTCTAGCAACAACAGTCCAACATACCAACCAAATAGATGACTTCATTAAGATACTCAAAGATAATAGAATTAA
This sequence comes from Microcaldota archaeon, assembly GCA_021163645.1. Lineage (GTDB taxonomy): Archaea > Micrarchaeota > Micrarchaeia > Anstonellales > JAGGTN01 > JAGGTN01. The sequence continues at coordinate 29,937 of JAGGTN010000040.1, forward strand.
CCCGATCACTGGAATGGGATTAAAAACAGTACATAGAGCACAGATACTCGGTTGTGATATATCATCGGTTTTATCAGTAATAGATAGGGGGGATTGTGTGGTATATATTGGTGGTGGAAGGTTCCATTATCTTGCCTTAAACACGCAATTACCTGTCATTTCTGTTAATCCATACACTAATGAGCTGAAAGATGTATCAGAAGAAATTGATAGATACAACAGACAAAGACAAGGACTCGTTGCAAAGGCATCAGAAGCTAAGGTGTTTGGAATCCTTGTTTCAACCAGACCAGGCCAGTTCAACATAAACCTAGCGGAAAGTATCAAAAGACATCTGGAAGCAAAAGGAAAAAGAGCCGAGATAGTCATTTCAAGAGAGATTGATTGGGAAGCTTTACAGAATTTCAACTGCTTTGATGCATTTGTAAACACTGCTTGTCCGCGGATATCAGACGATTGGAAAAGAATCAATAAACCAATAATCAATCCTGATGAATTAGGACTACTATTTGAATTATTCCCTGATTAGTTATTGATAGAATTACTCATTATGAATTTCTCTTTGTTTGCCTCTTTTTCTTTGCCCTATTTTCATTTCTGATCGGAGGGAGGATACCTTTTTGATAATCCCTTATGATTGTTTTAGCAGCCTCTGGCATATTAACTACTCCTCCTTTTACCAGAAACCCTTTCCTCCTGCCAATATGTTCTAAGATATCCAATGGATTTTGTTCGCTCTCAGCAACCATTGGTTTAATTTTATAATATGATAAAAATGAATAATCATGATGCTTGATATAAGATTTGATAATTTCAATAGCCAAAGCAATAGGGTCTCTCAACCTATCAGCAGGATATGCAAATTTTAATGCTAGACTAACCTGAGATTCCTTCGTCCTATAAACACCTGGAGTATCTATGAGAAGGATAGAATTTGATAGCCTGATAAACTGCTCTCCCTTTGTAGAGCCAGGGGTAGATTCAATCTTAACCCTTCTTCTACCTGTGAGATAATTAATAATTGAGGATTTGCCTACATTTGGATAACCAACAACACCTACAACTATTCTTCCACGTTTAACCTTACCAGCCTTCTTGTTCAATTTTTCCATTAATTGTTTTTTGCCTTTTCTATCCTTAGCGCTTATAAGGACATAATCTTCTCCTCTAACATCGTTCAACTCTGGCTCATAAAGGTCTATCTTATTGATAACGATAATCAGTTTTCTTCTCGATCTCTTAATAATATCCTCAATGCGTCTGAGCCGAGTCCCTTTGACATCCCGTGCATCTACGATTTCAAGGATTACATCTGATTTATTGATTATCTCCTTAACCCTTGATATAAATCCTTTATATTTTCTCATCCATATTCACCGTTCAATCGAATCCATCAACCAGACTCATCATTCAAATCTTCCAACAATCCTTTGGCAGGATCAATATCCTCTTTATGTTTTGTTATGAGTTCCTTAACCCTCAAGATATAAGGTAGCAATTCTATATCATTTAATTTTGGAATATCATCTAAAAACCTACCGATAAGCTGAATAAAAGAATCTGTAATCGGCCATTTCATCAATGATTTTTTAATATATCTATTGATCAATTTTACTGTATTTGAATATTGTCGTTCATTCTTAATAAAATCTTTCAATTGCTCGATAAAAGAATCTAATATACGTTCATGCTCTATTTTATCTTTGCGCTCCTTAAGTTCCTTTATAGAAATTGAAAATAACATATTGAGTTCATCAATAGAACTTTTCTTATACGCTTGTAAAAGGACCCGTTCTGAAAATTTATAATATTCTTCATGTGTATCAACCAAATCAGATAAAGGAACCAAGAATTTGTCTTCAAAATAATCATAGAATCTCTCTGGTGGGAATAATTTCATCACAGGTTGTTTATCATTCTTCAATATCTCCTGATGAATGCGCATATTTTCAACTGTATATAATACTTTTCTCCTAGTTGATTTATTACTATACTCTGGTTGTATCTTAGAAACAGCTAATGGTTTTTCTTTTAACAACCTGCTTGTAGATAAGATATATATGAGCTTAATCCTCCTGCCAACAATGTTATAATCTAATTTTATCCCTTTACCGGCAAGTTTTTTTATTACTTCTATAATCTTATCCTTGTCCTTACTAAGCTCTGTCGGATTATTGTATACAATTTCTATCTTGCCTGTTTTGCCTGTTGCTATCCTCTTAATCTCATTTAAACCATTTGAAATATTATTCTTCTTGAACTCTTCATCCAACCATTGCAATAATTCTGAGTCATTCTTTTTCATGTTCAAGCATAGGATTGTTAATTTTATATTATTATTGGTGGTTTTTTAATAATGGACAATAATGACTTAATATCAAACCTACGTAGAAATGAATGGCCCATCTCTGATAAGGTAATCAAAGCCATGGAAAAAATTGATAGAAAATATTTTGTGCCAGAAAGACAATATGCCTATTATGATATCCCATTGAATATTGGGTATGGGCAAACGATATCGCAGGCATCTTTGATAGGTTATATGCTTACGAAATTAGATGTCAATCAAGGCAACACCATACTGGAGATAGGCACTGGTAGCGGGTATCAAACTGCAATACTATGCGAATTAACAGGACCAAAAGGAAAGGTGGTATCAGTAGATAGAATATTCGAACTTACTGAACTGGCAAGATTTAACCTTAATAGATTTAAGTATAAACCAATACTAGAAACTGGCGATGCCAGTTGTGGATGGGATAAATTCAAACCCTTTGATAGAATAATTGCAGGAGCAGCATATCCAGGATTCCCTAATGACATTAAAAGCCAATTAAAAAAGGATGGAATATTCATAGCACCGATAGGCCGTATGATACAATATCTCATAGTATATTACAAATCAATCGATAGAATCATACGGGATATCCCAGTCATGTTTGTGCCTATGATAGGAAAATGCGCTTACAAAGACAAGTACAAA
>JAGGTN010000006.1 GCA_021163645.1 Microcaldota archaeon
AACCAAATCAAACCAACATCATCAACCAAAAAAAATCAACCAACCACCTCCTAGCCAGCAAAAATCCAAACTATCAACTCGCACATAAACCCGCATATCCATTCATCAAAGTCATATAGAGAAAGTTAATCATTATCAATAAATAATATTTCTTTTTGAATATTTGAGATAATCTGAGATGACCTGATATAATCTGAGATGAAAATATAAGTGATCAGAATTTATATCCGATATCTCTCAAAAACTTTCTCCTCTCCTTTCTCTTATCCTCATCTTCGATTCCTCTAGTTTTTTCTCCATCGATAATGCCAAGTATCCCTCTACCCTGATCAGTCTCTGCTATTATGAGTTGTACAGGATTTTGTGTTGCGCAAAAGATATTCACTACCTCTGGAATTGATTTTAATATGGGTAAGATATTAATTGGGTACATATTGTTCATTAACACAACAAATGTATGACCTGCGGATATTCTTTTGGCAATATCTACTGCTTTTTTTGTCAGTTCATCATCAGTGCCCTCAAACCTAATAAGACAATCTCCAGATGCTTCTATGAATGCAAGACCAAATCTAGCTTCTGGCACTGATGAAACAATAGCTTCATAGATATCTTCAATACTTTTTATGAAATGAGTTGTTCCAATTATCATGTTATAACCAGTACTAATCTCAACAATATCAATTTTATAATCCACCATTCGATCACCTACTACTCATCAGCACTCAAGATGCTAATCATAGAAACCTTTATGACAGCTCATGGCTTCTTACCGTAGCTGTCATATCAGTTCTCATTTCATCCAGTTCTCATCATATACTGCCCCTGAATTAACCTCTCCTTGATAATTCAGGAGCATATTTCTTTTATTACAGGATCACCTTTTAAGCTTTTCTTTTCCCCATGAAATCCTGATAGGTAGTTCTTACTCTATCATTAGTTTCAAGCTCATATGCGATCCTTGGACTTAAATCTGTTTGTTGTGTCCATAGTCAAATAGTACTTTCGTGTACAAAGTTTTATACCCGCAACAAAGAAAATATCATTATAAATTAATGTAATGAGTTGTAAGATATGAAATAGAACTGAGAACTGGCCAGAGAATAATAGGAGCAATTATGAACGAGAAAGACAACAGAATAATTTAAACTTAAAACCTTACATCTGTTAATCTTATTTTACAATTCTATTTATAAATCCAAGGTAGGAATGCAGACAAGAAACATGCAAGTACGATATACATCACAAATTTTACGAACAATTTATTCTTAACATTGATATCCAAGATATGATATCCATCAAGCCCAGGTATCGGAACAAGATTAATAAGGCCTACAAAGAAGTTCAACATGAATATTAGAGCCAAGATGTTATAAATGAAACGTAATGATGGTGAATCATAACTGAGTGAATCACCCATTGTGTAATAGAATCCGATTTTGCCTTTATCATTGGTCATCATATTAAATGTGCCGTTGGTTGTTACTATATTTACTTTTTGATTTGGTTCTAATTCAATATGTTTGATGTTTTTGTACGTGATATTAACATCATTAATCGATAGCAACTGTGCACCTTTTGGCAAATTACCACCAGTTATGACAACAGTTATATTTCTATAATCCTCTGTTATGGAAAGGAATGCTGAGAGGATTAAAAAGAATGCAAACATTGTAAACAAATTGGCTGCTGATCCAGCGACCATTACTCTTGTTTGTTCAAGCCGTGTTTTCTTTTTCAATTCCTTTTCATCAGGCTCTATGAATGCGCCGATAGGTATGAAACCGAATAATACAATACCACCCGAATCCAACCTCACTTTAGCAATCCGTGCAAGCAAGCCGTGCGATATTTCATGCACAAACAATAATACAAATAATGAAATTATTCCTTCAACAAAAGGTAGGTTAACACCAGGTAATAATAGTGTGCCGCCCGGTTCCACCGGCGACACCCCAGCTCCTAACACAATCATAATTAAATTATATATAACGATAACAGCATATATCAATAATGATGATATTGAATAACCGACAAAGCCAAACAAGAGCATGGCTATCCATAACACAATCATTAAGTTGTTATGAGGCACTGCCTTTACCGAATCAGTGGTCTTGCTAAGGTTGACATGACTAATGACTGACGTTGCAACTGGCATAATGATTGGTGATATAAATAATAAGGTTAATACAAGCAATAATATCCCAGATATGATAGGAAAGATAATATTTTTCATATTTGTCTTTTTATGTTTTTTAGCATTATGCTCCTTGATATTTCTATAAACCATGTATACTCCTGACAACCCAAATCCCCATACCAGACCGGTATCTGCCATGAATATCCAAAAATTTGTAAATCGTTTTGCTGTACGATCAATCCATTTAAGTCCTCTTTTTGTTTTGAATAGGATTAGTCCATACTGTCCATCTAGTTTATAATAATCAATAAAGAAATTACCTATCACGAACAATACTAAAATCGCAAGGATAAATTTAACTATGATAGGTGCAGGTATTTCTATATAGTACAATATAATAAGGATGGCCAAACCAATGATAGTAATTGGTATCCATTTAAAATCCATACTTATTTTCATGCTTATCTTTATACCTGTTATGTTTATAAAATAATAGGAAATAAAATAAGTATTTAATTAATGTGTAGTAAAAGAAGGATAAAGAGGAAGTTCAGTTAGGTCTATTGAACATACGATTGGATGCGCCTTGGTATGCAAAAGTTATTCCAAGGATAGTGATTAGATGGTCTGATAAGAAGCAAAATAATGAGATGACCGAATTAAGTATATCCAACAAGGAATAAAATTAACATTCAATTGATGATATTGAGAATTACATAAAAGCCTTTGCATTTTGTCCTTGAACAAAGACATTATGCATGCATTTTGTATTTATATGAAAACAAAATGCTTTTTTTTCTTGATGCGAACTGCTGACCCACCTGTAAAATCATGATTTTCAATTTAAAACCTTAAAATGATTAAAATGAAGAAAGCTAATAATAGATGAGAAACAATAAATGAAGATTATGGATAATAAGAGATGGTTAGTAGACACTTTTTTCTCTAAACTTAAGATATTTTAGGTGAGAGGACTAGAGGAAAGAATTTTGAGAAAGTGGTTAGATATGTGTTTTCTGATTTATTTATAATTCACACACAAAACTCCGAAAAGCAAAGGTTTAAATAATTAAATTCTTCAAATTAACTATGAAAAAATTAATCCAAATCGTGATTATAGTGGTTATTGTTTTATTTATTTTATTATCTGTGTTTTTCCTAGGATTCTATGATTTTAATCGAGCAACATTATACGATTTCAATCAAACAACCTCAAATAATTTTAACCAAACAACTTCAAAAAGTTCGGTTATATCCGAAAATAAAGACATAGCAAAGGCAGATAGATTTGGATTTGTGTGGACAAACACCAACCCAAACAATGACCTTAATTTTAAATGGATAAGACCATTAACTGCACCATTTCGCCGGGATTATATTGAACAAACAGA
>JAGGTN010000018.1 GCA_021163645.1 Microcaldota archaeon
AATCTAGAGAGCTCTGGCAATGATAATAAATTTGGGATGCTCTTAAGAGTAATAAACTCATTCTTTTCCTTATTAATGATTAATTTATATGTGGAACTCATAATTATACTATATACCCATATATTTAAAAGAATATCTCTTCCTAAGAACATGAGTGTTTAAAGATTCATATATTTCTTTTATTTTTCAAATCCTGCGCTCTCCAATGCCTTATTCCAAGACCCAAAATGGTAAATTATTGTGCCTATACCGACCAATCCATACTGTTTATGATATTTATTCCATGTTCTTTCAGTTGGTTTTTTTCCAGTTTTATCCTTAAATTCCTTAATCTGATTGATTAAGTATTCATCTGAATATCCTATCTTATGTTTAATGCCTGCTCTCCTCAATGCCTTATTCCAAGACCCAAAACGGTTAACAACTGTACCGAAGCTAACAAATCCCAGCTGTTTATAATATTTATTCCATGTTTTTACTGTTGGTTTTTTTCCTGTTTTATTCCTGAATTCCTTAATCTGATCGATGATCTCCTCATTCTTATATCTTCGTGGATTTCTTTTGATTGTTAGATTAAGGTTATATCTCTTAATCATCTCCTTATTCAATTCATCAAAGTTTTCAAATGCCATATATATTCTTTGATATGATATGATGTATTCTATCCTACGGCTGTGCGAGTTATATCTGTTTAACCGAGCATTATGTTTTTTACGATAAACCTCCCACGATGTCCTATTCGGTAATTCACCAGTTTCGTTATAAAATTCAAATGCCTGTCTGATAATCTTATCCCTTGATTTTCGTGTAATCTTACGCTGATTTATCACACCTGCCTCTTTGATCACATCCAACCATGTCGGAAAATAAGAGAGGATGACTTCCACTGAAGGTAAATCATGATCAATTTTTCTTTCTTTTTCCCAGTCTGCACGGTATGGGGCATATCCTTTGTTTTTAGTAAACTTTCTTATTTTCGTTATAATCAGTGTTTTCATCTCTGTGGTATCAATAGTATCTCTCGCAGAATGTGATTTATCTTCAACTGGTTTGATATCATTAAAAGCATTGTTAGAATTCACCTCTTCGGCAGGTTCTATTGTTTCTGGATATCTCTCCGATTTATTATCTGATTTTTTATTATTGATATTCATAATTATATTTTTGATATCACAGTTTTTAAATGTTTCATTTTATCAATAATTAAGGAAAAAATCTATCTTATCACTAAAACACGACTTAAAATAAACAGGATTATAATTTTATACTTGGTAAGAAGTATTCTATGACTGCTTGTTTATAGTTCTTAACGAGCTTATTAACCGATAATCTCTTATACCTATTTATAAATGTGCTCAAATTCTTAGGTAATCCAATATTCTTCTTTTTTATACACATATCAAAAACTTCTTTTACAGTTCTTTTATTTACCCTTTCCATTGCAGCGATATGGTCGTGTTCTATATAAAGATCGATCATATCCTTATGTTTATCTATAAATCTATCCACGCCTTCTTTGAATGTTATCTTTGGACCTATGATATGCTTTACAGCAGGTATCTTATCTGAGTGTAATTCTATAAAAAAGATGCATTTAATCATATCTGTCCAGTAATAGTATCCTATTATCCCAAAACCCTCCCGTTTCAGATAATCTACCACAATTCTTGACATTTTGCGCAATTGTGGCCATAATGTGTCTTCAACTATCCCATCAGGAGCATTGAATTCAATCGTGAATATTGTTGTGTGTCTTGAATTGATTTTGCTTATTAATAAGTTATTACTCACACGGGTCTCCTGATTAAAGAAATGTTTAATCATAGGTTTCTCTAAGAATTTGCGTGAGAAAAATATAAATTTACTCATTGATGTTGTGGATACTACTGCTGCTACGTTTCTGTTCTTATCCACAGGATCTATGACAATTAAAGGTGCATCATAAATTGCTAATATCTCTCCATGATCGTTATAATATCCTTCGATATCTATGACTGTTGGTATGTTCCAATTACATGCTGATCTTAACGTGTTAATGAAACTTCCATGTTTGACTATCAGTAATTCGCATAGATATCCAGAGAATCCTTCAATCCTTAGCTCAGCACCATATATATCATGCGCCCGCATAAACTGTTTAAGCAGTCTGACATCATCTTTCTGTTTGGCAGTAAGGTGAGAGTTAATGTATTGGGTATGTAACGGACTTCTATCAACAGCAGTGGCTCGTTCATTGATATTTAATATCCTGTAAGCAGGAACGATATCGATTTTCATTCTTTTGTATTCCACCTTAATGTACGGATGTGCGGCGTATGCTATTTTCCATTTATAACCTGAAAATGCAGCCTTTGCAGCTTCGAGACCGATATTTTCAAGTTCACTCATACTATATTTCTTTGGAAATAATAAGAACACATCAAAATCTTTCTTATGTTTTATGTATGTACCTTTAGCAGCAGAACCAACTAACACGACTTCTACATCTGATGGTGTGGCTTCCATCAATCGTTCAGATACTTCTTTAATGATTTTCTCATTGTTTTTCATATCTTTAGATGATGGTTTTATTCGTTTTAACACTTTTTTAATGATTGTTTTAATTTTCTTTTTGTTAAATTTATCCTTTGCTTGTTTTTTACTATTTTTCCATTTTTCTTTACTTTTCTTATGCCTTTTTCTCATATCCCATATCACCTTTCTTTCTTTTCCATTATTCCTCTCATGTCTTCTCGGTTTCTAATACATATAAAAGAAGTAGATTTATAAATTTAATTCAGCGGATTTGATTTATATTTTGATTCAGTGATTCAGTCTTTTCCACATATATGCTCCTTTTAAACTGTATCCAAGTTTACGATAATATTCCCGCACACCAACACCAGATATGACTATCATGTATTTCATACCTTCATCAACAGCGATTTGTTCGGCTTTTTCCATGAGTAATCTACCAATACCTTTATGCTGTGCCGCTAACTCTTTTTGCCCTGCTTTTCTGGCCTCTTCAGAGATAGGTACCTCATAACCATACACATGTAATTCCCGTATCAATCCTGTCTCTTCAGTTATCTCTTTGCGGAATGGCATGTAAGGTATTCTTAATCTCACGAATCCAAATAAGGCGTCATCATTTTTATAGGATATGAAGTATTCCCTCCCTTTGCTCGCTGTGTATGTGATTATATCTATTTTTGGCTCACTATTTTCATTTGTCTCATATTTATGAGTTTTGTTTTTATCTGTTTTATATCTTGATAAACCGATTTCTCTGTATCTTATCTCCTTAATCTTTATCCCCTTACTCTCTGCCTCTCTCTCCACTAATTCTCTCAGATTGCTCTTCATCACACCAGCAGTTATCAAAGGCGTAGGGATATCCCTCTGCACCCGCATGACCCTGACATATTCTGGAATGTATCTATACATCTCTGATATTACCTCAACAGCATCATTTGTATCATAAGGTTTATACTGCCCTTTTTTCCACATGTCATAGAGTTTTGTGCCTTGCATCACCATCGTTGGATAAATCTTTAACATATCTGGCTGGAATCGTTCATCGGTAAACAGCTGTTTGTACATTTCAATATCTTCGTTTTTGGATACCATCAGTCCTGGCATGATATGATAACATATTTTAAATCCAGAATCCTTTAACCATCTTGTAGCATTAACAACATCTTCGATTGTATGTCCTCTTTCAACACGTTTATATATGTCATTCCTAAGTGTCTGAACACCTAATTCAACACGCGTGGCTCCATATGTAAGCATCTCGTCTATATGTGCTTTTTTACACCAATCAGGTCGTGTTTCTATTGTGAGTCCGATGATTCTGTGTCTAGCTGTTTCGTTCATCTTTTTTGCTATCTTAAGATTCTGAGTGTATCTGTCATTAAACGCATCGTAACATCCTTTGATAAAATCATATTTATATCTTAACGATTGCGCAAGGAATGTTCCTCCCATTATTATCAATTCGCATTTATCAGTTGGATGACCTGTTTCTTCGTATTGTCTCAGGCGGGCTTTCACTTGCAACCAAGGATCGAAATGGTTCTGTTCTGCGCGTAATGCTGCTGGCTCCTTACCAGTATAACTCTGAGGTGCTTTATCACCACGCGGGCAGTATATACATCGTCCATGCGGGCAGGTGCTATTAGTCATCACAGCTACAGGTGTTACTCCTGATATGGTTCGTGTGATTCTTTTAACAAGAAGAGATTTCAATCCTTCATATTTTATATTACTCCTGGCTATCTTTAATAATTCTGAGTTCCTTATGCCTTCTGTTAATTTAAATTTCCCGCACGCGATTAATTTTGCTTTCTCAACAGGAACTCCATTGAGTATTTTATCTAATGTAAATTCTAGGATTTTTTTCTTATTCATGATTTCACCATCGGTATTTAGATTTGGAATTTATGATTTAAAAAATTTCCTGGAAGAAACCCTCATGTTTCAACCCGGATGAATTCCAAGGATTTTTTTAAATTTGTCATGATTTATACTTATCTTTAGTTATTTGGCGAAAAAGAATTAGATTTTTATCCCCTACAAACATGCTGGTGTCTAAGCAATCTGAGAATAAATGAAATAAAAAACCGCACCCCACTATCTCAATCTGAGCAAGGATTCAAAGCATTAAACCAATCAAAGAATAAATATTAGAAAATACGATATCAATCATTGAAATAGATGCAATATTCTACAGATGCTAACAATGATCATATTATTCTCGATTAGAAATTAATTTATGGGCCAGGGGAGACTCTCACATTAATGTTTTGAACTCCCGGCCACTAGTTATCTGCGCATACATGATGCATTAGATAAATCATTATTTTGTAAGCATCATGCGTCATATAAGACTAGCGCTCTAACCAGGCTGAGCTACTGGCCCATGTAACTTATTTAACATACAAATAATTTAAAAAGATTCTGGAAAGCAGGCAGTGTAGAAAATAAATTCACGAATCTTTGATTCCTTTTATTTCATGTTATCATTTCTGTCTTTGGAAGACCGAGTCTGTTACCAAACAGCCCACTGACCTCAACCATAGATATAAATTTAACATTAAAAA
>JAGGTN010000028.1 GCA_021163645.1 Microcaldota archaeon
CACTTATCATTCTCACTTACTAATATTTTGAGATTTATTTGCCCCTTTTTCATTGTTCTATTTGCTTCTTTTCATTGTATTTATTTGCTCTTGATATCTTTTGCTTGGGAGCGTGACAGATTATACATTTCAACAATTTCCTTGGTCGTCGTGGAATCATATGCATCCTTATCCTTGAGTGGTCTCAGCATAATCATTCGTGGGAACCTTAGAGCATATCCTTTACCTTGCTTATTTTCTTTTATACCACACGTATGGTTAGGCGACAACGTTATGTTATCTGCAGCGACTGTTATCACATACTTAGGTTCAACCCAATAATCAGGAGTCATATTTGAATCAACATTATTCGGCTTTTCTTTCACCCTAATCTTACTCAGCATCTTACTAAATTCTCTCATCTGTTCCTCAGTAAAACCAGACCCCACCTTAGTTATCGTCTCGAACATATCCCTTTTCGGATTATAAACACCACAGAGCACACCACCAAAATCAAACCTCGCCCTAGAACCCTTACCACGATAATATCCCAATATCGCAACATCAAACGTATCCTGCATCTCACCTGCATATGATTTTTTCAGCTTAATCCACGAGAATTTACGTGCACCAGTGACATACGGCGCGTTTGGATCTTTCGCGATGATGCCTTCGAGATGCTGACTGATACACTCATCAAAATAATCCTGTATCTCTTTAGCAGAATTAGCGAACGTTATCGCAGATATCTTAATCCCTTCATTATTCTTATCTATCAACCGTTCCAGCTCCTTTCTCCTCACCCTAAACGGCTTATCAATATAATCCCTACCGTTCTTATACAGCAAATCAAATGCAAAAACATTCAAAGGCAACTTCTCAGCCTCTTCTTTTATCCCATATTTTCTCTTTCTCTGCATTGTCTCCTGGAATGAAAAATATCTATGTTCCTTTTCATTATACGCGAGCGCTTCGCCATCGATAATGAACTCCTTTGCTTTCAACTTCAACGCATTCCTAACAACATCTGGGAACATATCTGTTATCCTATCCAAACGTCTTGAATATATCTCGACCCTATCCCCTTTGCGATGGATCATCATGCGCATACCATCATACTTAGAATCGACATAGCAAGGGCCCAGCTTAGCAAATATTGCATTGGCATTTGGCAATCGCTCCGCAAGCGCTGGACGTATCGGTGAGAATATCCTAAGTTTAAACTTATCGATCTTACTAGGATCCTTCACAACCAACTCAGCAACATAACCTAAATCAGAGCATAAATTATACGCTCGTTCTATGCTCTTCCTCTTGCTCTTCGACCCCGCCAAATAAACAGACAACGCATCAAGAATCGTTGGGTCGCCAACACCCAACCTTAACTTTCCATTGGCAAAACGCGCAAGATACCTGGCGCCCAGAGGAGATGTTTTCATAAACAACTCTGCTAATTTTTTAATCTTTATTTTCTGACTACCTGCCCCCGATATCTCAGTTATCTTTAACAAGGATTCATGTGCATGAATCAAACTCAACTTCTCATAAGACAATGATGACTGTTTCTTACTTGCTATAAAATGCTCTGCGGTCTTACCGATATCACCAGATTTCTTGTAGTATTGGCCCACCTGTTTTTTTGGATACCCACTAGCAAGAGCAATAGCATCGATGATATATTTCTCTCCTATCCCTAGGTATATGCCCGTAAATGGTGGCTTGATCCTCCCCTGTAGTATGTAAACGAGTTTAGCTATCTCATTACTTTTACATTTCTTGAACAACTCACTAAGTATGTCTGTCATCTCAAGTTTTGACCTTGTATTCTCTATCCTCTCTAGATATTCAGCGATTTCGCTCATTAACATGTTAAATAATAAAAGGACAAATTTTATAAGTATAATTACTAGAAATGAGAATTACAAAATATTAAAAATCAAAAATCTTGGGCTGACGGAGATTATCAATCGTGCTCCATCGCTTTCTTATGTAAGGTCTTATGTTCTTATCAAGAAAATGATGTTTAAGATATTTTGTCGTCATAGGATCACTAGTATATCCAGACCCAAAATCATAATTTACTTCTTTCTTAATCCTTTCAATCTCCATATCCCTGGATACCTTAGCGATTATCGACGCTGCTGATGCAACTGGATAATTAACGTCTGCTTTATTCTCAACAATAAATTCTACATCTGATAATCCGGACTTAACATATTTCAATATTCGATTCTCAAATTTTTTTGGTACGGGATCAGGAGAATCGATGAATACTTTGATCTTATCATGGTTGTTGTTATCCCTACTTTGCCTAACCACAGGAATTAACTTATCCAATAATTTGGCAGCATACATTGCTTCTATCTCATTAAGACTGTATCTTTTCATGATATCATTCAATTCATCAGCGTAAATATACTCAACAGCATAATCATACCTAGTACTGATTAAATCATAAAGTTTTTTACGAGAAGAAGGAACCAACAATTTAGAATCACGTGCACCTAAATTTTTCAATTTAGTCTGAGAATTACTGATAAGACCGGCAATTACAAGAGGTCCAATTACACAACCGCGACCGGCCTCATCAATACCAATAAACATATTTATTCCTCAAAAATAGTAGGAGCATTACCGCCGCTTCCCAATGCCCTTCTATCAACAATAATAAAATCCCTTATTGCAAGAACAGCACTGTAAGGAATTAATCCCAAACCATCATCCATCTTGAGTTGTCTAACAGTAACACTATCAGAATTTGGATCGATCATAAGATATGATATTTTACCAGTTCCTTCTTCTATGTATAAATCAACCAATTTTCCTAACTCTTCCCCATCACTTGAAACTACATTTTTTCCTCCTAACTGTTTTGCGATGACCAGTTTCATAATTATCACCCGTGCATATAATTACATTTATATTTAAATACTTTTCGCTTCACACTCCCCTATATTCAAATAAGATTACATAAAGTATAAAAACATGCTTGTTCATAAATATATCATGAAAAAGTCAATATTACATAAGCCAATGGTTGATGATGAATTGTATAAACAGGACCTTCACATACACACCAAAATGACAGTATTCGCAGATCCACTGGATTTATCCTCAGATACTTATCTAGGATCATATGATGCAAACATTGACCCTTTTGATTTTTTGATCATGTTGAGCAACATGAAAAATGGACAACGAAAACAGATTAAGAAGATCGCATTCGTTGACCATGATACGCTGATGCCTTTTGATATACAGGAAGATTTAAGAGAATACCAAAATGGGCTCGATTTGGATATACATTTCGGTATTGAGATTGCGGCAAAGGTACACTACACAAATAAAGGAGCAGAGATGGATAAAAAGTGGAAACATGTTCATCTTATCGTATACGATTTAGCAGCAAATAAAGAAGATAAGATTTTTTCATTCCTTGAAAAATTAGAAAGACAAAGAATCGCTCTTTTAAAATATATATTTAATGAATTTTGCGATTATCATGGATTGTATATCATAACCCCTGAAGAGCTCTCGCTTAGAGTTGAAAACAGAATGCAAGGACAGATCAACGAAAAAAATGTAATTAAAAAGGCAGAACGCATCATACGTTTCAAAAAGATGATGGAAAAAGTCAGTGAAGAAGAACTCAACCAGATGAATGAATGGAAGATTCGCAAATTAATAAAAGGGACTGATATATATGGTTCTATTTTAAGGTTCGCTGATGCGATTAAAAGACATCCTAAAAACTTTGAGTTCTTCTGGAAAAGAAAGGATTTCAAAAATGGGCAGGATATTGTCAATGTTATTTTAAATTCGTTTAAAGAAAGAATTGAAGAAGGATTTGTAGAATCCTCAGATATAATTAGATTCAGTAAAGAAACAGATGGCGTGGTGGTACTGGCACACCCAGGCAAAACAAAGGTTTCTGATAAAGCAATAGAACAACTTATACATCAAGGCCTTGATGGGATAGAGGTATTCCATCCAGATAACGGTAAAAGAATTAGGGATTTATTAAGGATTGCAAAAGATAGAAGATTGGGGATAACTATTGGTACTGATTTCCATGGTAGTAAAAATCGTGATAAATGCTTATCAAATTATGAACACCTGATAAGAAAACTAAAAGGTATGATTGGAAGAGCAAAAAGATATAACAACGAAGGAAGGAAAACACCAAATAAGTATGATAATGAAAGGGTTAGGATTGCTCATAAAAAGATTATCAAGAAGAATAAGAGGTAAAAGAAATCAATCAAATATTTTTCAGATGTCTTTCAGATGAATACAATAATAGTAAGTTTTATAATATTAATTAATATATCTTTAAATATGAAAAATAGAAATATAAATAAAAAAATGTCTAACAAGAAAAGTAGAGTGAAAAAGAGAAAGAGAGGAGTGAAAAAGAGAAAGCCAAAATCAAAAAGGATTAAAAAAAACAAACAGCCGATTTTGAAGGATATTCATATCACTTTGGCAAGTATGCAATTACAAAAGCAATTTGAGGAGATAGATAATGAGATATTAAAAATAGTAGCTAAATACGGAGAAGCATTGATAGATAATACAAAAACAATAGATAAGGATTGGAGCTCGTCGATTAAATGGGTTCAGAAGCGTAATATAAAATTATGAGATTTATGGATACTAAATACTTATTCTGGAGGTATTTTAATTATACTAATAGAATAGGTTTAAATGAGGTGAGTTTTTATGGATAAAGAGATAGGAAGAATTAAGAAGAATGATACAACCGATATAGTAATAAAGATAGATGATTTCGGAGGAGTTGAAGGAGTTACCATAAGGGAATTTGTGACAACTGATAGGTATACTGGATTTACAAAACAAGGTACAAGGATAACAAAGGATAATTGGAAAGATTTTGTTGATTTGATTAATAAGGTTAAATTTGATGAATGAATATCTAATAAATATGAATAATGATATTGTTAATTTTTAGATTTATAGCAAGAAAATTTGAATTTATAAGCCATGTTATTGGCTGGATGTTTATTTACTCAGAACAAAGATTTGTGATTAGTTACAAAATAGGTAGTTAGTTAGAGATTCTCAGTTCCCACTAACAAAAATGTAGAATTAAATGGGCCTGGCCGGATTTTCATACCCTTTCTTTTTCCGTATATGCTTTTTCTTTGGGAAAAGAAAAAGGCAGCTTTGAACCGGCGACCTCCCGCATGTCAAGCGGACGTCATAACCACTAGACCACAGGCCCACCTTTTATAATTTGATGTTAACCTTTTTAAATCATTATGCAGATAATTCTACATGGAAAAAAAAGGAGTTCTATTCGGATTAATGTTTGGATTATTGGTTATTCTGGGGATATTCATCGGACTCTCTGGATGTGTGGAATATAACGAGCAGGGGACTGGGCTAGGAAATCCCAATATCGAGAAAGGATTGTTTGCTTTATCTGATGATGGGCTCACCGCATCTGTGAAGATATTTGATAATAACGTCTCTGGAATGAGTAAATATTCATATCTAATGCCAGAAAACACGCAATTGCTAATTACTACTTCTGAACCTATGACTGTACGTGCTGCTAAATCTGAATATGGCGATAGTTATGTTTCATTTCATGGAAACTTAGATGCAGTTAATGTAGATGCATTATCTTCATATATTGAAAATAAATTCGTGGATGTCAATGCACCTTATGCAAGAAAGAATGTTAAAACTGCGATGACATTAAAGAATAATAAAAATAAGGAGCAGGATATAACAACCAAGTTTGATTTTGATTATCCGAATGATATCATCATAATCAATGATAAGGAAATCAACATGGATAAAGGAGATGTCATCAGGTTTAAATTGTTTGATAATAAGATTATAATCGCCAAAGGAAATGGAGATTCTGGAAATATGATTCACACAAATAGTAGGATTGATAAAATATTTATACCTAAAGGAGCAAATTATTATTCTCTCGATATGTCTGACCTTGATGTTGATGGATTAAATTCCAATATGATTATTACACCTAGTAAAAAAATAGATGGTGGTGTTCATTTTGAGCTCATAGTTAATTCACATATCAAACCTGGACAAGAGGTTTCTTTTGACCCTAGTTTTGGTATTGCTGAGCCAACGAGTAATTATATAAAAGCATATAAGTTTAATCAAACTTGGGTAAAGAGTAGAATTGTGAGTTATGATATTAATAATGATGGAGAAAAGGAACTGATATTATTGAAGGATGACAAAATTAATATCATAAACAATAATGGAAAAATCATTAATGTTCTTTATGAACCCAATGTCATCGGGTTTGGAAGAACGTTTGATGCAGGTAAGATAAATGATGATACATATATCGTTGTTGGAGCAGTTAATTCCATCTTATTTTATAAATATAATAATAGGACAAATGATTTTGATAAACCTATCATATTAAACACGAATGGATTCACATTCATTGATTATGTCAAAATCGTATCTAAGAGCATTGACTTGTTCGAGGATAAGAATGATTATCTGATTTTCGGGAGTTATACCGGAATCGACAAATACACTGGAATTATATCCATTGTTAAATTAGATAAACAGATCAGTAATACTGATTTGAATGGAATTAATTTCTACACAAAGACAAGGGGAAATTTGGTTTTTGCGCCCAATGATATTATCATTATGGATATGAATGGAGATGGGAATAAGGATATGATTATTTCATATCCATACATTGATACTGTTTATATCGTCCCAGTGAATAATATGGGTGGTGACCTTGACCAAATTTATATGAATAAGTTCAATGGTGATGATGAATTATTCGGTGCATCGATGGTAATCGGTAAGGACATGAAGGACAAGATATTCATAGGAGCACCTGGTAAGGATAATGAATCTGGATATATTTATCTGATGACCAGAATAAAAGGAACTAATGAATATAATAAAACGAGATTGATCAAAGGAACGAAAGGGTTTGGAAGTTCAATTACGTTTGCTAATGGATTGAATAGGTTATACATAGGTTCGCCTGATGAATCAGCGGTTTATAGTTTTGATTTTAAAGCAGATGATGAGAATAAATTGGAACTGAATAAGGCATATACAACGAGCGATAAAAAGAGCAGGTTCGGTGATGAGTTGGGGATGGTTTATGATTCACCAAGCAAGGGTGAGTTAATGGTCATCGCTCCAAATGAATCGTTAGGAGGAGTATTATATTCTATTACTGAGACAACAACTACTCACTGTGTTAACCTAAGCGACTCAAGCACATGGGATCCTGATGGTGATGGGATAGATAATATTGAACTTGGAGATGAGCATTTCATCATATATCAGAATACAACACTTTGTCAAGGGACTTATGACCTATCTTATTTGCCTGATGAGCCCGGTGGTGCGATATACTTTTGGGGGAGTAATATATTCTTAGATTGTAATAACTCTGTTCTAATAGCAGGTGGACCAGACATGCCTTATTCTAGAAGCGGAATTAGGATAGACAACAAGAATAAAATAACAATAAAGAACTGCGTAATAAGTGGTTTCATAAGGGGAATAGAAATAAAAAATGCAACAAGTTGCAATTTCATCAACAATACTATTGAATATACGAAACAGGGATTTTTATCATATGGATTATATTTCTCAAATTTAACAAATAATACAGTTAGGTATAATTTCCGGGATGGATTGTATTTAACTTCCCTTACATCAGAAGGTGTCACATATGCAATCCAAAATAATAAAATCATTAATAACAAAATATACGAAAACGGTAGGGATGGTATATTATTGCAGGGAGGACATGATTTGGCTAACAATACTATAGTTAGTAATGCTATATATAACAATAGTGCTCATGGAATAAGCATTTATCAAATAGACAATAATAATATAAGCGGCAATGAAGTATGCAACAATGGAATAGATGACATTAATTTGTTTGGTACATCTTCTAATTTTGGAGATAATATATGCGACAATTTGACTAATCCAATACCTTCACCAGTCACATGCTCACAACCATGCGGATGCAATGATTGTGGCAACTTGGTAAATGTTCATATTACACCTGAAATGCCAAACACAGATAATATAAATAATGATGATAACCTTACCTGTACTGTTCATATCGCTACGCAAAATAATGGATGCACTTCTGGAACAGTAACCTTTAATTGGACGGCAACGCCATATGCATCATCTTCAACTCCAAACACTCCACCCGGATGCACCAACCAAATAACAACTGTTCCATTTACTATAACAGGCTCAGGAGATGTTAGTGACTATTACAGCCTCAACATATCTAGGCATCCTTGTACATCAGGAGCGGGATTATTATACAACATAATAAACTGCTCAGCAACAGTTAATTACACCAACGGACAATGTACACCAGAGTCTGATTGGGATGCAGTATGCGTAGTTCCAACCCTTCACTCTGGGGAAGGGAATCTTAATGTTCATATATGTAATTGCTCTTCCCCACAAACATCTCCTCATCCACCATGCGTATGTGATTATGACCCAAATATATTACCATTAAACTCACCATCAACATTATATTGCACATTCAACACAACCGTTTTCCAGAGGATGCTTAGCCAATGGATTATTGGTGGTGGCCCAGGTGGCGGGTCTGTCAATATCTCTTTCTATGACCAGAGCGGTAACATATTGCAAACAAACTCATGCCCAACAACCTATAATTTCAATAACTATTTTGGACCTTCTGGATGCGCAGTATACCAATGCAATTCACCCGCTTGTTATTTACCAAATAACGTAAGTTGCTCTGTGGGAATCACTAGTTCATTTAGTTCTACGAGCGGCATGGTTTGCCCGCTTACAGGATTAACTGCTGGTGGGAGTTCTGAAGACATAACAATCAGGCCTCCAATCGGATGGTTGCAAACAGCCATTTACGCAGATGGATTAATAGAACCAGATATGGGCGGTTCACCTTCACCACATGCTACACGCAACTCGACATTTGTATGTCTTGGATCAGGCAGTTACAGCGCAGGAGATCCAATTAATCTAAGCAAATACCGCGTGACCTTTTATACTTATGACTCATCTGGTAATTATCGCACGTTAGCATCACGTAGATGCGATGGAACAAATTCACCTCCAGCGTATTATTATGTTAATGATCCAAATTCACAGGATGAAAACGCATGCAATGTTTATCTTGGATGTTCTGGAAATGGGCTGTGTATTAAAGGCAGGGATGTATACTGTAATATGACACCTATCCCATCATATAATTTAGACCCGCCTTTATCCAATTCAAGCGGACCGATAAGAGTCCATAACACCCCGCCAAAAATAGGACCACCTATAACCGTTTTAACAGGTAATACATATTCATGTAAACTGAATTCATCATCCTATAGCGATATTGATAATGATAATACATGCCCAGGTGGATGCGACCCAGTATCCAATGTCACATATTATTGGCAATGGCTGGGCAATTCCAGTTGGCATGGGAGTGATTCAGAGATACAAAACCCTAACAATATATATTGGTTGAACATAACACCATGTTCTGATATGTATACTCAACCAGGATATGCTCATATATTCCCAGACTCTTTTGAAATACATAAGATAACTCAAGAGGAAGCACATTGGTGCAGAGAAGGAGTGATACCTAGTGGAACATTATACACAAACGTAAGCTCTTTATTCGAAGATGCTTTCTGCACCAATCTAAGCAGTATCCATGGCTCTAGTGGAGCAACAAACTATATCGACTGGTATGATGTATCCGCGGGTAATTATCCGCCCAATTGTGATGATAATTACAGGGGCAGTTCAACCAATCCTTCGCAATCATTCACACTAGATAAAAACGATTTATTCTTCAAGGATATGAATGGGTTCTATTTTGGGCGATTCATATATCATCCGA
This sequence comes from Microcaldota archaeon, assembly GCA_021163645.1. Lineage (GTDB taxonomy): Archaea > Micrarchaeota > Micrarchaeia > Anstonellales > JAGGTN01 > JAGGTN01. The sequence goes on from JAGGTN010000028.1 coordinate 9,899, forward strand.
TATCAGTCAGATGTTGCATACGTGTTGAAGACACAGTAAGTTCAAACGGTGACGAACAGAATTGGTCAAACATCATTTGCTCATCACCAGAGATATGCAATGATATGGGAGCATGCGGTAATTGCACGATACAATATGATCATTCAGGTGAAGCAATAAATATTACCTGCACACAAAACTCATCATGCATCACAAACGAATCAGCAGGTATTCAATGTTATACTTATAATTATAATACATGCACAGGCAACAGCAATCCAACGAATCCATTAGATGAATTTATCAACAGTTCTAATCCAGATTATAGAGCGGTATCGAGATGTACTGGATGTTATAATGTAACCCGATGTGTTAAGAAAATAGATGACACAACAGGAGAAATCGAATATTATCATCATATATTTGACAAATGTAGTAATAATGTATATGAATATAAACTCAATCTATCTGACCCAGATAATCTCACTTGGGCAAAAGAGCATTGTGAGATTGTTAATTGCGAATCTAAATATGGTTCAGCATACGGGCCTAAGAATAGCACGACTGGTGATTGGAGATATTATGACATACCTGATGTAGAGACGGTTAATGTTGTATCACCAATACCTGATCCAAATGGCAACATGGCTGGGCAATACTCAGAATTTGAATGCACACCAAACGCAAATGAAATAATAACAGAACCGCAAGATAGCATCATACATGTATGCTTACCAGAAGATGATCCGTTATGTTCAGAAGCCAATTATACAGAGATTACCAATTACACAATACATTATCATAAACGCTTATACAGATGGAAATACTCAAACATCTGGGATCCATTATTCTGGACAGAATGTGAGAATGATGGAGATGATAGATGTGATAATAGTGATTCATTATTCCCTGGATATGTAAAGAACGGATACATAACAGGATGGACAGAGGGATTGAAAAGGATAAACTGTTCCACCTATGATATATGCAAGAAGCACGAACAGGTTTCATGCGATTACCAAGAGATTATCAATTATACAAAGAATGTTACAAGGATAGGTAGATGGGATTGCTCGATGATTGATAGAACACCGATATGTAGTGGCTCTTCAGATGGCAGTACGCCTTTCTCAATAGAAACGATAATAAACACGAGTGAGAATGGTTCTGATGATGATGCAATCTGCGGATTATCACGAGGTATTATAATAAATAATACTGCACCTATTATTAACTCCATTGATATCCTTAACCAGTCAGGCGGGACATACCTGGCACCAATACCTATGATTCCAAGTTCATCAAGCCCTGGGTCTTATACTGATTACATATATGCTAAATGCATACCTGATTTTAATGATACTGACACTCATGTTCCTGATCATGCTGATACTATTTTATATGCATTCAATTATACCAATGGGGCAGGCATTAACATTCAACTCCAAGATTATACTGACAGAGGTAATGGTGGAGATCTACTCAATTTATCTGAGATGATAGGCCATATTTCTAGTTTAAACGCAGGTGATAAGATAACCTGCTGCGTTAAGATGAATGATACGCATTGGCAGAGCAAATGGTCTAATACATCATGTAAGACAGTTCCAGTGGGCAACCAAGCGCCCGTATGTGATCATGTAAACCTAACTGGTGATTGCAAAATAGGACAATTCACATGTGAAGCAGTTGGATGTACTGACCCTGATGGGCATTCATTAGGTAATTATTATTACACTATTATGAATTCTTCAGGATATGTCTTGATGACCAATGTATCTTCGTCAAATACCTGGACCTTTAACGGCCAGGATTGGATGAATAAATGCGAGCCTATCTACTGTGGTGTAGTGGTTGAGGATAACCCGCTTTATCCTTTGACTCCTGTCAATTCAACCGAATATTATAACTCTACCAATGTTTCCAACTGCGCGCCACAGGTTTCACCAACCATGCAGATAGCATCAGGCGACCTTACGACTGGTATTGTGTATCTGGATTCTAGATATTCTGACCCTGACGATGACCCACCAGAACAGTTTTATTGGACTATTACTTACACAGATAGCTCTTGTGTTTCGCATAATATATATCCTGGCAGCGATTATGATGACATAATCATAAATTATACTAATCCAGTTGATACAGATGGGCGTAATTGGAGTTGGAGTTCATCATCAATACAATTTTACAGTTTGAATTATGTTCCAGGATTATCTGGGCATGATTTGTCTGATATCCGTAATGTCTCGCCTTTCATAAATATGAGTGCATTACCGGGTGGGGGGATAACATCAACAGGTGAAAAATTAACCGTTTGCGTAAAAGCACAGGATTATGATAACGGTCATGCCAACTGTCATAATACAACTGATTATATATGCAGAGACATCACATATCTATCA
>JAGGTN010000021.1 GCA_021163645.1 Microcaldota archaeon
CCATCCCATTCTGTTCCATTGATATAATAACCTTTAAATATCGAATCATCAGATGAATTGGTATATGCGATTATGAATTTCCCTTTGCAAATAGAAATATTTGTTAATGGATATTTACCCATAACATCAAGCAATGCTTCTTGCTTAGGATTACTTTCTACTGTAAAAGGAGAAGTATATTCAGTTCCATTACCATAATACACAGCTGCCCTAATATCTTGTGTTTGTTTTGTATACCATGCAACAACAAACATATCACCATTACCATCAGGATTATCAATAGTTCCAATAGCCACCCGAGCCCGATTGTTAACGTTTGTATCTATATCAGTTGGTGATAATATATCAGTCCCATTGACATATTTTACTGAGATAGTTATGTCTTTATCAGAACTATCAAACCAAACAACAGCAAACTTGTCATCATCCAACGTAGTAACTGCTACCTGACCATCATTGCCTATATTTTTATCTAAATCTACTTTTGATAATATGTCATCACCGGATAGATTAAGTGTTGAAAATGTTGCATCATCTGAAGCATCATCATACCACATATACACCCATCTAGAACTGTTAAAACCTGAACATTCAATATAATTCTGCAATCTTTTATCTGGATTCATGTTACCATCAACGTGGGATTCACCAACTGCCAATGTGCCATTATTATAATAGATCTTGAAATCTGCATCATTATCATTGTCATTAGCATAACACACAGCAAATCGATCGCCATTACCTATCTCGGCCACAGATACATCCCCATTATTGCCTACATTATTATCTACAGTAAATGATGAAACAATATTAGCTCCATTAGTTTTATACACGGCTGCGCGCACATCTCTATCCTGACCATCGATCCATCCAATAACAAAGCACGTTGAATTAATAGGTGTTAACGAAACTCGCGATTTAGTTGTTTCAACTGTATCAACCTTTATTGGCCCTACCAAGATACTACCATTTGTATCCATCACATCAAACTTGAGATCACCAGATGAGTCATTAATAAATGCAATTATAAAAGTCGACTCATTTATTGGTGCTAATGCAACATCTACCGAATATACGCCTTCTGCAAAACCAGGATCCTCAGGTGTAAGGGTAAAATTATATTCCTCACCAGGTACGAGACCTGTCTTAAACAGTTCCCAATCACCATTACAGGCTTGCTTACCAAAATCCCAATCCTTGCATTTATACAATTCGGTCCCACTGGCTATAACGGTAACAGTGGCATTAGTGAAATTAAACCCTGTCGGGTCAATTGCGTATACTTCAACAAACTGGGAAAACTCATCATGTTTGTCTTCTTCAACATCATCGATATTAACTACTAAGTTCAAGTCAGTATTAACATCCACATCATTAAATATTATTTTTTTAACTGGGTTATGTTTTTCAATGGTTCTTAACTCAACTTTATATCTCCCCTCTTCTATATTTCTTGATCGATGACCAGTATTATATTTTAATTCAGTTTTATTGAGGATAGGGTCTATGAATTTAATCTCAGCATTCAATGATTTACCTTTTGAATCCCTGATCTCTGTTTTTAAATTAAATTTTCTCCTCTTGCCAAACTGTAAAACCTCAGAATGACGCCCAACAATCATCCTGAAATAATCATCATGCCAATTATAAATCGTAAGCTTAACCGGTTCATCTCTTCTGGATTCATTCTTATTCAAAGAATAATTAACATTTCCATCAATACGAATTGGCTGGAGATATTTAGAATTATGATAGAATATTATAACCAGATCCTCTCCTTTTATGTAAGATGATTTAACAATCACATCAAATTCCTTATCATCTTTTACTTTTTCTGGTTGTTCTTCTAACTTATCTAACTCATCGGTCATATTCTGGATTGAATCTTGTGGTATATCCCCTATCACATTCTCACTTATATTATGATGAGTATCCTCTAATATATTTTCAGGTGTATTATCTGTTTCATTTACCAAATAAGAAGATTCAGTATTATTAAGATCTGAGGATTCATTCCTTGGATAAACATTGGGCTCATTATTATCATTAAGATCAGGGGACTCATTATCATTAAGAACATGGGATTCATTATCAATCAGATCATAGGATTCATTATCATTAAGATCAGGGGATTCATTGCCTAGATATGCTTGGGATTCATTATCATTAAGATCAGGGGACTCATTATCATTAAGAACATGGGATTCATTATCAATCAGATCATAGGATTCATTATCATTAAGAACATGGTATTCATTGCCTAGATATGCTTGGGATTCATTATCATTAAGATCAGGGGATTCATTATCATTAAGAACATGGGATTCATTGCCTAGATATGCTTGGGATTCATTATCATTAAGAACATGGGATTCATTATTCGAAGCGTTGGATTCCTGTGAGTAAGATGAGGATTCAGATACGTTTATCGGCTTTTCTAAAATTATCACAGATGTTTCATTCACTGTCTTATTTACTGACGAATTCTCTTCCAATAGCATATTAAGTAATGACCTATAACTATAATGAAAAGACGGATTACTAATAACAGAGATAATTAAAATCATGATTGCAAAGATAAAAAGAGAGAGAATCATAATTTTTCTATCACCAACTGATTTATCTCTCTCACCCTTCAAACCATCTTTTGAAGTGCTTTTTTCCTTCTCGATTGGCATGGTAATTTAAAGGAGGTTTATCTTTAAAAATGTATTGCCATGATTTTACACTCTCACAACACAAACCAAAATCATTAATCATAGTTTGATCCTCACTGTGATAACTTTTAAAAACATAAACTGTCTTTTGTCTGCATGAAAAAAACAAAGCAAAGAAAATCAAAGGATGATATTATATACAAATTAATATATGCTAAGAATAAGATGGAGGTATTCAATGAAATTCCTGTTAATAATCAAGGTTCCATCCTACTTAACATGCCAAAAAAAAGAAGACAAAAAATACTTGACAGATTAGATGATGATAAACTACTAAACCTCCTTCATTATTTAAGCCCAGATGAAATTACTGATTTATTACAAACAATCAATCCACGGAGAAAGAGAAAGATCCTTAAAAGATTAAGTAAAGACATGCGAGAAAAGGTAGATTTCTTATTAAAATTCGATCCAAGAACTGCAGCAGGGATGATGAATCTGGATTATATTGAAGTAGAGAAGAACATGACATTTGAGAGATTATCTAAGATCATTAAAAAACATGAACAACGAACAGGCAAATTCCCAAGGATATTAGTAGTGGAGAACGGGCTCTTAATCGGAGAATTACCTGCATACATATTGGCATTGCGTAAGAGGAGAGAAAGAATAGGCCCTTACATTAAAAAGGTCCCAACAATACGTTATGATGCTGATGAGAACGAAGTCATAAAACAATTCCGCAAACATAAACATGACAAATTAATCGTATTAGATGATGATGATAGCATCCTTGGAATTATTTATTCAGATGATATATTAAAGACGATTGAAAAAAAGACCACTGATAGTTTATACGGGTTTGCAGGTGTTAGCAAGGAAGAGGATATCTATGATTCGCCATTGACTAAGGTAAAGAACAGGTATAAATGGTTGATAATCAATCTTGGAACAGCATTCCTGGCTGCTTGTGTTGTCGCACTCTTTCAGAATACAATATCATCCTATGTACTGCTGGCGGTTTATATGCCAATAGTCGCAGGTATGGGAGGTAATGCAGGAACACAAACATTGGCGGTTGTCGTTCGCGGTCTTGCGTTAAAAGAGATAGAATTGAAAACAGCCAAAAAGGCGATAATAAATGAAGTTATTGCTGGTGCGATTAACGGTATGATTAACGGTCTCATCGTTGCTGTGGTTGCATTTTTATGGAATGGTAGTTTCATGCTAGGATTAATCATTGGTATTTCTATGATTATCAATCTAATCATCGCTGGATTTTTCGGAGCGCTCATCCCGTTAATATTGAAACATATAGGCAAAGACCCTGCATCATCAGCAACAATATTCATAACAACCACTACAGATGTATTTGGGTTCTTGGTATTCTTAGGATTAGCATCAATAATGCTATAAATCAATCAACCATTTAACTATTAGGAAATAAAAAA
>JAGGTN010000057.1 GCA_021163645.1 Microcaldota archaeon
AAATTGCGGGGTACGTCTGGTAACAACACCTCTCACATACGATGACGTTAAACCAAAGGTCAATGAGCTGGTTAAAACATTATTCAAAAATGTCCCAAGTGGTGTAGGTTCTAAAGGAAGATTAAGGATAAGTGCAGATGAACTTAAAGACGCTCTTGTAAGGGGAGTTGAATGGGCAGTAGAAAACGGCTATGGTCGCAAAGAAGATATAGAACACTGCGAAGAGAATGGAAAAATACTTGGAGCAGATCCAACAAAGGTATCTGAAAAGGCGATCAAAAGAGGCAGACCCCAATTTGGCACGCTCGGTGCAGGCAATCATTTCTTAGAAGTTCAAAGAGTAGAAAAGGTATTCACTGAAGATGTGGCTAAACGGTTCGGATTGTTTAAGGACCAAGCAGTAGTTATGATACATTGCGGCTCAAGAGGATTTGGTCACCAGGTATGCGATGATTACATAAGGGTCATGCTCGATTATGACCATAGGAATAATATCACCCTGCCAGATAGGGAATTATGTTATGCACCTATAAACAGCAAACCGGCACAGGATTATCTCAGCGCTATGAAATGCGCTGTTAATTATGCATTCACGAATAGACACATCATCATGCATTGGGTCAGAGAATCATTTGATTCTGTTTTCGGGAACAGTATAAGTGAGGAAATGAATCTTGTTTATGATGTAGCACATAATATTGCAAAGATAGAAGAGCATGATGTAGATATCAATGATGATGGAAATCCAAAGAAGATAAAACTTATCGTACATCGCAAAGGAGCAACGCGTGCATTTCCAGCAGGCAGACCAGAACTACCGCTTGTTTATAGGAATATCGGCCAGCCAGTACTCATCCCAGGAAGTATGGGAACTGCATCTTATGTGCTAGTAGGCAAACAAGAAGGTATGAAAATCTCATTTGGCAGTACATGTCACGGCGCTGGGCGAGTGATGTCTAGACATAAGGCGATCAATACATATCCATGGAAAGGAGTCAAAGATAACTTAACGAAAAAAGGTATAACATTATGGGCAGCAGACCGTAAAGTTATATCAGAAGAAGCACCTGGTGCATATAAGGACATTGATGAGATAATAAAATCAGTTCAGTCAGCGGGGATTAGTGATCCTGTAACAAGGATGGTTCCAATAGGTGTAGTCAAAGGATAAGGTGCTAAATTTTTAATATTATCGGAACTGTTCCGATTTAATTTATTTTTTAGCGGAACTGAGAAATTGATTAAGCATAGGATCTGACAGTTGATAAAAACTATCTATCTTACTCACAAATCCAAAACCTTGAAGGACCGATAGAAACTCACTTACTCTTGACTTAGGGACCTTTTTATCTTTCAATTTAAGCAAGTTATATATCTCTTGCCATTCCTTTTTACCAGAACTCAAAATCCTGAGTATCCTTAGATACCGTTTACGATTTCTCCTTGAACTCAAAAAATGGTCTATCTCTTCGGAAACTATCACTTTCCCATCCTTAATAACCCTTCTAATCGCTAAGGAGTGTTTCTCTCTCAACCTCAAATTCCCATAGTAGGTTAACCAGCCAGGCAAAGTCCCCAACTTGGTTAATGCGTCATTTATCTCATAACTCGGAATATCCTTTCCTGCTTCTGCGAATCCCCTAACCAAAAATTCTCTTGCAGATTCCCTACTCAGAGGTTTCATATCAACATTAAGATATAGACGGCCAGACATCGCTCCTCCTTTACCACCTAAAACTTCATCAACCACTCCAATCTCAGACCCAGCAACAACAAATGTAATCCTTTGGGTATGATCATATAAATACGCCAACATTTTATCTATACCTTTTATGCTTTGGATTTCATCTATAAAGACAAAGGCATGATCCTTTATCATATCATCAATATCCTCTAGTTCTTTCTGAAATTTGAAAGATAACGTAACAGGACCTAACCCCACAGAAGATAACCCTTTGAATGCCTTATAACTCAAACTAACCTGAGAAGCTAAATCCTCTAAGTACATGATAAACTCCCTAGTATCTTGAATTCGCCTCCCATCAATCCACACCTTTGGATCTTTGAGCTCATGGTATATAACCGACATCAAACTACTCTTTCCAATCCTACGGATACCGACTATTGCAATTAGCTTCTCTTTATATAAATTACCAGTTACCTGAAGGTACTGATTCTCATAATTAAAAAAATCGCTTTTCTTCTTTTTAACGCCTAAGTCAAATAACATGATATAATTTATTACGCTAAATTTTTAATATTATCGGAACTGTTCCGATTAAAATTATTTTTTAGCGGAACTAATCCTTTCCTTCAACCAACTCATAATTACCTCAGTATACTCAGGTTCTACAAGACGTACACTCGCTGCCTTATCATGCCCGCCACCAGAAAGGACCATATCAGGAAATTCGGCTTTTATTTCCTTAATAAAATTCTTACCACTATAACCAAGATTAAACGCAGATGAATTAATACGAAATGTGATTATGTTCGCTCCATAACCTATCATAACAACCGGCTGGCCAGGATATTTATCATTAAGATAATCAAACATTACACCAACAGATTTTGCCTTAGATGGAAATTCATATTTCACAACAACCTTATCGATATTAATTATCCCTAGAATGAGTTTATCGCTCTTGGGATTGCCTCTAGAATCTGCTAAATCATACTCAGCCACCTTAATGACATTTATGCCTTTTTGTAGTATATTATTTATTTTATCATTCGCTTGCATGAATATCGATTGCCTTAATCTATCATCACTAAGTACATGTGCATAAAAATTAAGTTTATTTGGGAACATTGAATATTTAGCCATGTAATCAAAAACCAACGCGGTGTTATCATCCTTTTCAAAATTAAGCGGACTCTTATCACCTGACAAAGAAATTGATATTAGTTTTCTTGCATATGCATCATCCAACCCAAGCATCCTTGCCACTTCGACTGTCAAGTAGCCAGCTGTATATTTGGAAAGGTCTCTTTCCTTAACATCATCTTTAAGAACCCAGGGAGAGAGATAAAAATCAACATCTGGTCTTGTATCATAAGGATGATGATCAATTATCATTATCTTAAAACCAGCACTCTTAAGAATTTGATAACCATCGTTGCTATCAGGGCCAGAACCAAAATCCAGAATTATCATCAAAGGTTTATATGAATCAATCTTATTTATGTCTGAAAACGCATCAGCCAATGTATATCTCACTGACGAATTTTGCCTGCTCAATGGTCGAGTACTTCTGAGCACTTCATTCATCGCCAGACCAGAAGAGATACCATCAGCATCGCAATGGTATCTAATAAACATATTCTCTCTCGTTTTTTGCGTTTCAATTATCCCTTTTGCACACTCAATCATCATTGGTTTTAATCTTTCAGTAACTTCATCCTTAATTAAGAGTTCTTTTTCATCAACGTTATATGTAAGTTTATCCTTCATCATATCATTCACCATTTATAATTCAACATCAAAGATCATGTCTCATGAGCTGAAATTCATTTTCCTAATTTATATCATACCAACTATCTCCTATCCTTTCATCGCTCATTCATCATAAAATAAACAGAAAAATAGAAAACAAAAGAAAGAGAGATTAAAAAAAGTTTATCTTGCTGCTCTCGCCATACGCTCAATTTCATCTCTCTTCTTTATCGCATATGATTTCTGTGTATTTCCTTCTGCGGTAGATATAATCTCCTCAGCCAATGAGACAGAAAGTTTCTTTCTTTTATTGAAAGAACTTATTAGCGATGCCATAGCAATATTTCTTATTGCAACATCTACCCTTCTTTGCGCACTTATATCTACAGCCATCTGATACGACACTCCTCCCATACTAACTCGGGTAAAATCTTCGCGAGGTGCAGCATTTGCAATTGCTTGGACGAGTAGCTGAATAGGATTCTTTCCTGTTCTCTTATTAATTATATCAAAGGCATCCTCCACTACTTTGAGCATCTTGGTCTTTTTCCCTTGCAATCCACCATGAGTTCTTATGATTTTACCTCCAACCTTTTTACCTGTCCCCCCGCGCATTAGCTTATTCACCAGTCTTTCAACAACATTAATTTTTGTTTTATAAAATTGTTTCTTGGCATGCCTACCATGTGAATGAATAGTTGGATTGATAGAGATATAATCTGCTAATGATAAATCCTCTATAACTACATTATCCACATCGTACTTATTGAACAACTTTTCCATACGATCACTCCAAAAATTCAGTTTATTTAACGGCTATTGAACGGTTGGCAAATCGAAGATTTGCCAGGTTGCAATCCTTGATTGCCATAATGAAGCATCCTTGCTTTACCTTTTTAGTGCAGGTTTTGCCCGATGGGCAAAAAGTGCGCTTCTCCGCTTCAATATTATTATCTTCTTGGTTTCTCCTTCTTACCTTTCCTAAGCATTTGAAGGTCGGTATTATTCACCTTAATCACCTTAAATCTAACACCTGGAATAGAACCCATCTGACCTCTCTGCGAACCTCCAAGCCCATCAATCACAACCTCATCATGCTCATCAATATAATTAATCGCACCATTTCTAGGCGCAAAGGCAGTCGCCACTCTTCCGTTCTTAATCAACTGTACTTTAACACACTTAATCAAACCAGAATGCGGCTGTTTCTGTTCCAATGTTTTCTTCTCCAATACTATTCCTTTGCCTAATGGCGCTTTACCTAGAACACTATACTTAGCCCATAACTTAAGCTTCTTACGTTTCCACCTCTTACTAAGCCATCTCATTTTCTTTCTCTTTTTCTGCATATTTCTTCCTGAAAATTCACCTTTCCCCATGATGATTTCACCTCAATTATAAACATATCAATTCAATCACAACTCTGAATACAATCTCAAATAAGTTCTTAACTAAATAACCCTCAAATCACAATTGAATTTTCTTTTAAGGAGCATTTTATTAGTTTTTATCTTTTCACCTGCTTTTCCTATCACTGCTCCTCTTTTGAACTTATCAACCTTTATGAATGCTATCTTACCTTTACCTGTCTCCTTTACCTCAACTTCAATATCTATTTTAGGATACATATTCTTTATAAAACCTTCGATTGTATCATCCGATTCGATAACATATACCTTCTTGTTCTTAAAAACATTTCTAACTCCATTTATCTTAGACCCTCCTTTGCCAATAGCTTTACTCATCTGTCCTTTCTTAACAATAAACACAACCTTATCTGGAAGTAGCAGACAATCATCCACATATGCATCAGTAATGCTTTCAAAAAGCGATGTACATCGCATCGTCTCAAGGTCAATCTCTTTTGCCATGAATTTCACCGATATCCTTCTTATTTGTTAACAACATTCAAAATATCAGAATCTCCCTCATCAATCACAACCATGACGCTTACAGGATAAGGATATCCGCATACCTGGCCAAGGTCTAATGATGTCCCATCGTATCTCAAAAATGGAATGTTTGCTATATTCGAATAATACTCGATATCCTTTGCTGCATCTCTTGGACAGTTTTTAGATAATATCACAATCTTCCCTTTGCCATTTATAATCGAACGCTTACATTCTCTCATACCTACAATTACTTTCCCTGAATCTACAGCCAACCTTATAGCCTTGATTATATCCATAATATCCCCTCCTATCAAGAGCTTAACTTATCTATCAAGAACTTAACCTATTATTATTGCTTGCTCTTTTTAATTTTATCTCTTTTATCATAATAACTATTGTTTGAAAAATACCTTATAATAACCATATGTTATAACCATCGGTTAAGAAAATTTTATTTTTTTATTCACCTGACCATAATCTTTAACCCTTAATCTTAATCATTAATCTTAACCATTAATCATTACCTATAAATATTTTTATCTGCTCTCACCTTGATCTATTCTTAATATATTTTTATTTGATTGTTGACAACAGCCAACATTTTTAGATATTCAACACCCTATCATATTAGCTATTTGTTATGATTTGTTATATTTACTTTTTGGCTTTCTGTGTCCCCCTTCCAGAAGCAAATTTTAATTTTACTATCCCTGTTCCTATCGGCACAATTTGACCAATAATCACATTCTCAGTCACACCGCTCAATTTATCCTCTTCTGCTTTTATGCTCGCATTAACAAGGTGTTTCATTGTTTCTTCAAACGCAGCACGTGCTAGGATACCTGCCTTATGTCCACTCAAACCATGCCTACCAACAGCTTGTATTGTTCCTGATTTACACATAGCATCAGATAACAACAACAGCCATCTAATATCGATAGGTAAACCTTGCGAATCCATTATAATCTTCAATTCTTTCACGATTGCATTCCTTGCTGCTTCTATTCCAAACACCTTATTAACTTCCATGATATCATTCGTCCATACAGTTCCAACCTCAATTTCAGGGAGCTTGATTACTTCCGCTAGATTGCTCCCTCCTGTCCTTATGAAGTATTTTTCACCCTCTTTAATAATCATCGCCTTCTCTATACGTGGGATACCTTTTATATGAAGTAGTTTTAACTTGTTCATGGTTTTCCGAATATTAATTATCTTTTCCTTTTTAGAAAACTTAATTCTTACCTTATTCTCTCTCTGCTCAACCTTTGCTTTATTACCTAAGAATTCAACAATCTTAGCTCTTATCAGTCTCATATCAAGACCCAACCTTTTGAGTTCGCTGGGGTTTACACGAATAAGTATCACCTTTTTATCAAAATCCTCCATCATTCCAGCGATCTTATGAAGAGTAACATGCTCCAAATTATTTGCGATTTTTCTTACCTTTTTTTCATCCTTAGCATATCTTTCCTTAACATGAATATCCATCATAGGTTTTTTAGGCGTCCTACGCGCATCCACCACTTCTATAACCCTAGGCAAACCAGTAGGAACTGCCTCTGCTGTACCAGCATAATGAAAACTACGCATGTTCATCTGTGTTCCTGGCTCTCCAAGGCTCTGAGCAGCAATCGTGCCAACTGGATCGCCAGGCACTATAAACTTACCTTTCTTCCCTCTCATATAAATCACCATTCTTAAACAGTTTCAGTATCATCCTTACGCGTAGCAACATCAACATAGATTCCTGCCTGAGCATACATTGGATCTTGTTTATCCCCACCAAATACTGTTTGTATTATTGAGCTATTTGCATCCCGTACAGTAAGATCTTTCTTAACTGTCAAATCCTCCAATGCATGAATCAATCTTCTCTGCATATATCCAGACCGCGCTGTTCTTATAGCAGTATTAACAAGCGAATCACGACCACCCATTGCCTGGAAGAACACCTCAGTAGGTTTTAATCCATTGAAGAAATTATTGAATATAAATCCTCGTGCTTCTGCGCCCAGGTCGCCATTTTTGAAGTGTGGTAGTAACCTATGTAAATAACCTCGATTCAATCTCTTATTGCGCACAGACTGTTGACCACCAGCTGCACTCATCTGGACTGTGTTCAATAAACTTCCTCTAGCGCCAATCTTACCAACAACAACTGATGGATTATTATAACCAAATCCTTCTGTAACTACCTTTTCAAGCTTATTCCTAGCATTTGACGTAATACTCATTACCATGGTTTCAAGGGTTTCCCTCATGCCCATACCAGGTAAACGCTCTAATGTTTTATTCTTATACTTAATAACCAAAGCATCTACCTCTCTTTTCATCTTATCCAGTATTATTGCGATCTTCTTTTTTGAAGCATCATCAATTTCATAATTTCTAAGCGATAATGAAAAACCTTCCCATGTCAGAGAACACAATGTCTGTTTACTACTCATATTAAGAAATTCCTTTGTTGCTTCTGGCCCATGATGATGAAATATATATTCCGGCAACCTGCTTGAAAATATCTTCTTTTCAACAGCACCTTCTAAAAGCACACCATTCTTGATTACAACCTCTCCTTCTGGATATGGATAGAATTTAGTCCTTTCTTTAAATGACAGCTCTTTTGGGATAAAAACAGAGAATAAAATCTTTCCAGAAAACCTATCTTTTTTATCTGGCTTAGGCAGATCATAAATACCAGATACAGCCATAAGATGACAGGCATCTTCCTTATCATAAGAATTATCCGCAAATGTTTGGTAGAATGCACCAGTAATATTATCCTCATCAGGAGTAATCAATGCATGACCATGCCTGGGAGATAATATCTGGTTATGAACCTTCATTAAAATCATTGCTTCAACACGAGATTCAATAGTCTGCATAACATGAAGATTCATCTCATCGCCATCAAAATCTGCATTATACGGTGCGCACACAATCGGATTAAGTTTAAATGTCTTACCTGGCATGATCCTAACTTCATGACACATCATAGATATCCTATGTAATGATGGTTGACGGTTGAACAGAACTATATCACCATTCATAAGAGTCCTTTCAACAACAGACCCAATAACTAACCTCATTAAAATATCATCTCTTGTCTTTTCATTAACTCTTAACCTATGACCATCTGGTAGAATTACATAATTCGCTTTTGGGTATCCATCCGACATTATATATGATTTACATAATTCAATATTCCAAGGAGTAACAACCACCGGCACTGTCAATTCATTTGCAACCTCCTGAGGAACACCAACTTCATCAATACTGATATGAGTATCAGGGGATACAACTGTTCTTGCAGAGAAATTAACACGTTTACCAGTTAGGTTATACCTAAACCTGCCTTCTTTACCTTTAATCCGTTGCGTTAATGTCTTCAATGCTCTGCCAGAACGATGTCTGGCCGCAGGTATATTTGGCATCTCATTATTGAAATAAGTAGTAACATGATATTGAAGTAGCTCCCATAAATCTTCTATTATCAGTTGTGGCGCCCCGGCATTTATGCTCTCATCAAGTCTCTTATTTATCCTGATGATATCAACAAGTTTATGAGTTAAATCATCCTCACTCCTATCACCGCTTTCCAGTGTTATTGATGGTCTCACATTAACCGGAGGTACTGGAAGCACTGTCAAAACGGCCCATTCTGGTCTTGCATAAATAGGGTCAAAACCAAGAAGTTTTAAATCCTCATTTGATATCCCTTCTAGCCATTCTCTTAATTCTATTGGAAGAATTACTTGTTTGTTTTTATAAAACGTAGTAGGCCTAAGTAAAGATATCTCAGGTAGAGGCTCACCGCAAACAGGGCACTTAGCCATCTTTCTGATATTAAGTTTAATAGGTCTCTGTTTCTCTAAACTCGCCTGCTTACGCTCCTCTTTATCTATCTGGTCTTTAAGCTTATCAAGATCTTTCTGAGACAATAAGATGTGATGACATTTAGGACATGTAGACCGCAGAACATAAAGAATTATCTTAGCAAATTCCGGATGAACAACTGGTCTAACAAGCTCAATATGACCAAAATGCCCTGGGCATGAGCCCATCCGTCCGCCACATGTTTTACATTTAAGTCCGGGATCGATTACACCTAAATGTGGATCAACAAGACCGCCTTCTATAGGATAGCCATCTTCATTATACGTATCTGGAACAGTAATGTTGACCGCAGACATATTCCGGATCATCTCAGGAGAGAATAAAGAGAACCTTATCCTACCTATTTTTTTATCTGTAAATTCCATATACCCACCTAATATTTCAATATTTTCGTCATTCTGCTTTATCAGAAGTGATCAATCTTGGAAATATCCCAATAGATTTAATCTCATCCAATAACAACTTGAACGCATAACTAACCTCAACTATACTAACATCAGTAGAATCACAAACCGGGCAATAATTTCTATTCCTGATATAATCATGGACAGCAGTACTCCCACATTGATTACATACAAGAATCGTTGCTTTATCACTTTCATCCAACAATCTTTCTTTTATCAACATGGATGCTCCATAACCAACTAAACAATCTCTTTCCATCTCGCCAAACCTAAGACCGCCTTCTCTTGCTCTACCTTCTGTTGGCTGATGTGTGAGCAGCTGAACTGGTCCCCTACTCCTCGCATGAATCTTATTAGATACAAGATGATGTAATCTCTGATAATAAATAACACCCATGAATATCTTCATCTTTACCTTTTTCCCAGTCAAACCATCATAAAATACCTCTTCACCATATTCATCAAAACCATGATCTGCCAATACCTTCTTAAAAGATTCAAAATCATCGCCTGTAAATGCTGTTCCATCTTTAATACTGGCATCTACACTACCTGCCTTGCCGCCAAGCATCTCTATCAAATGGCCAACAGTCATTCGTGATGGGATAGCATGAGGATTAATTAGAAGATCAGGGATTATACCGTTTTCAGAGAAAGGCATATCCTCTTCAGGAACAATCAATCCTATAACACCTTTCTGGCCATGCCTGGTTGAAAACTTATCACCTAATTCAGGAACCTTGATATCTCTTACTCTTACCTTAACCATACGATTGCCATCAATACCATTTGTAACCATAACCGAATCAACAATACCCTTATCACCACTCTTAATAGATAATGAATTCTCTCTCCGTTTCTCTTCGGTCACACCAAAAACAGATATCTCTTCAAGAAATCTCGGCGGAGAGGTATTACCAACTATCACATCTCCTCCTGATACGGGGACCTCTGGAGATATCAGTCCATCTTCATCAAGATATTTATATGACTCTTCACCCCGGTAACCAGATGTTGTGGGTAAAGGTATTTGGAATTTATCTTTCTGACCACCTGGATACATCAACTCAGTAATCTTATATGTCTTAAATTGAACAGTACGCGCAAGCCCTCTTTCTATTGCTTTCTTGTTTATTATGATAGCATCCTTCATAGTATAACCATAATATGTAGCAACAGCAACAACGAAATTCTGGCCTGCGGGTCTTTTTTTAAGATTAAGAAAATCATATGCAGCGGTCTGTACCAATGGCACCTGAGGGTAATACATTATATGCGACCTAGAATCCATACGTATATTAAAATTAGATACGTACATACCCAAGGCTTGTTTAGTCTGTGAGCATGCCATTGTATTTCGTACTGACAGGTTGTGGTTACTGTACGGTAGTGATGCTGTGACAACGCTGTATATTGTTGAAGCATCAAAATCAAGATGCGTATGTTCTTCAGTAATCTCATCTTCCGTCAGGGCTACATACGCGTTCTCTTCTTCGCCAGCATCCAAAAATTCAACAATACCATTATCCAACAGATACTTGAAATTTATCTCGCCCTTAACCAACTGATCCTTTATTTCATCAGTCAACATACTCTTACCATTTTTTACTATGATGTATGGCCTCCTAACCCTTCCTCTATCTGTATTAACATAGAAACTTTTCAATTTTGGGTTATAACTAAAATTAATCTGGTCACTCAATCTTCCTATTCTTCTCTGTTCTCTAAGGAGATTCAATAGTTTCTCACCACTATCATAGTATTGACCTATTAACTTGCCATTTACATAAACTGCAATCTTATGCTCATTCATAAAACACACCTTTATGAAATATTTTGAAATGTTTATTAATTTTTCAACTCAACTTTATACTTACAGCTCATTATTTAAATAACTCTTTTCATTCCTAATTCTTCTAAAACCTTTTCTGTATTCTCGGAACTTTCACCAATAGTTATATCAGCTGAAAGTGCAAGATTCTTAACAAGAGAACAACTCGGACCTTCTGGTGTTTCGAATGGGCAAATCTTGCCCCAATGTGTGCCATGAAGGTCTCTTGCCTTGAAATGAGGATGCTTTTTTGCCAATGGTGAGATTACCCTTCTCCTATGCGATAATGATGATAGATAACTCGTTCTATCCATCAATTGTGAGACGCCAGTCTGACCGGCTATCCAATTCCCTGTTCCCATTGCATATCTTATCCTATCCGATAGCACATCTGGTCTTACTATATTATGAACCAGAAGCCTTCTTCCTCTTGCATCAGCACGACTCGCTTGATAACCAATATCCCTTGAAAGAAACTGAAATGCATACCTGAACAATTCTTCCATCAATGTACCAGCTAATTTAATCCTTTTATTACCATAATGATCTTTATCGTCTGGCTTCATGATACGATTACCAACAAGTATTGTTTTTTCGGCCATCTCAATAAGATAATATATTTTGGCCAATCGATCTTCAGGGGAAGTTCCTAAATGTGGAAGAAGATATGTATCCAATAACATATTCACTCTAGTATTCTGGTATTCAACTGGTTGTCCTGGTGCAGAACGTTTACCCATGTATTCTATTGCTTCTTCATGTGTTTTTGTCGTATCATGCTCTAAGTTCAACAAGATATCATTAATCACACAACGCTCTCCATCAAACATGTTAATAAGATCTTTGTTTTTCTTTACGCCCAATGCCTTCAAAACTGCAGTAAGCAGGAGATTGGGAGGCGACATGGGAAACTCTAAGTATATTAATCCATACTTATTCCTATTAACAGTACATCTTGCCCTAAACCCATTTCTCGTAGAAAATACCTTAGCAACAGTCAGATCACCTTCTTTTTCCACCGAAACAGTTAGTTTATTGGGAGCAAGATCTTCTATACTCACCAAAACCTTTTCACTACCCTTGATGATAAAATAACCTCCAGGATCCTCAGGATCTTCTTCTGCTTCTATCAATTCATCACGCGTTTTATTCTCAAGATAGCACAATTTAGATTTTAACATTACAGGCAATTCACCAATGAATACCTCTGTCAATCCTTTCTTTTCAATACCATTGATATAAGGTATCATTTCAAGGAATAATGGAGCAGCATAGGTGAAATCCCTTATCCTTGCTTCTGATGGTAAGATTGCTCTCTGAGCACCATCTGCTTCAATTATCATTGGCTTCTCAATACGTAATTGACCGAATTTAATATCAAACCCTTCTACATTCGTCTCAATACCCCCTACACTTTCTATAATGTCATATATACCTTCACTAACAAAAGCATTATAAGAATCTAAATGTTGTTTGACTAAGGAATGATAATCAAAATAAGATTTCATTAATGGATATTTTTCATCAAAGTTCATACATATTCCTCCATCTATTCATTCATTATTGATTTTTCATTTATTATTGATTTGCCAATTTGCCAGCATGCAATTCATCTGCTCAGTCATTTCTCATTAAATTTACTCAGACATGCCAAACACTAAACATTAAAATTTACAAACGATTAATTATATAACCGTCCTGTAATAATCATAACTACCAGTAGGATCTTTACGTTTTATTCTAATAACATCGCCTTGCTTTGCCTTAATGTTAAATAACTTGAGACCAGGATCATTCTTCTTAATCTTTGGCAACTGCTCTTCAGTAATATTGAATTTAAGGAGTACTTCTTTCTTCTGCTCATCACTTAATAATTCATGAACTGGGATTAAAAAATGCTCTAAGCTAAAGGTCTTCTCATCTTTTTTCTTGGCCAAGATACCACCTGCTGCTGTTATTTTATAGTCCAAAAGATTTAAAAATAGATATGCTACTTAGTAAATTTGTGGGGTGTTGAAAAATATCTCAGATTCTAATATAATTTAAACTTATACTAAAATGATTTCACTTTTAGGTATTCTCTTTTTTGGATATCTGAATGAAAATTTTTGTTAGAGAAAGGTTTAAATATTCCTCACCCTATTTAAACATTCAACGGCATAACATATTAAATAAAAATTACTTATTATGGCTAAGAAGATGAGATGATTTTTTATTATGCTAAGAAGATGAGATGAGATGAATGGACTTTGATAGATTGCTCGAAATTAAAAATTTATATTTTAATATCAATGGCAAAGATATCCTTAAAGATATTAATCTAACGGTTAAGAAAGGAGAAATATTACCAATAATCGGAGTTAATGGCACTGGGAAAAGCACTCTCGCCTCCATCATCATGGGATTGAGCGGATATAAACCTACTAGAGGCAGGATAATATTCAAAGGGGAGGATATCACTGATCTCTCTGTAACCGCGCGTGCTAAATTAGGCATAACACTCGCATGGCAGATACCAGCAAACTTTGAAGGAATAGCGGTACGGGAATACCTTAGCATTAATAATAAGATGTCTCCAGAAGAAGCATTGAATTTTGTCGGTCTTAATCCCAAATCATACATGGATAGAATCTTAGATGATAGTCTGAGTGGAGGGGAAAGAAAAAGGATAGAATTAGCATCAGTGTTGTCTATTAAACCTAGTCTGGTGATACTTGATGAACCTGATTCTGGGATAGATATCGCATCTATGGACATAATCCTGAATGTTATTCATGAATTAAAGAAAAATGGTTCATCGGTTATACTTGTAACGCATAGCAAAAGGATGGCAACAATCGCAGATAAATTAGTCCTCATGTGTAACGGTAATATAGTAAAAAAAGGCGACGCTAAAAAGATAATCAAATTCTTTGAGCACTATTGCAAATCTTGTGGACATATAGGTAAGAT
The DNA here is from genome assembly GCA_021163645.1 of Microcaldota archaeon. Lineage (GTDB taxonomy): Archaea > Micrarchaeota > Micrarchaeia > Anstonellales > JAGGTN01 > JAGGTN01. Next base: position 14,416 of record JAGGTN010000057.1, read on the forward strand.
TGACGAAGGTGTATTAAATGAATTATGAATTAGATAGGATTACTGACATATATAACAAACTTATCGGTCCAACAAATGAACTATTAGACAGAAACACAGGAAGCATCGTCATTAATGAGGATAAGGTATTATCTATCAATGAAATAAACGGGTTGCATATAGAGTATAATAAAATCACTGATGGTGTAGAGATTAACATCCATGTTGATGCAGATATCAGGATAAATGATCCCGTTCATCTGTGTGTTGGCATGCTCCCTTCGGAAGGACGTCAGGTAATAAGATCAAGGATTTACATACATAGAAATGCCTATGTAAAATTCCTAGCACATTGTATATTCCAGAATGCCAAACATATAGAGCATATCATGGATTCTGAAATTTATCTAGAAGATAGTGCTGAGATGATATATAAAGAAGAGCATTTCAATTCTGATGATGGCGAGATATACACATATCCAAAAATCATTGGTGAAATAGGAAACAATAGTAGATTATCAGAGGAATTCAAACTTATCCATGGGAGAGCAGGGAATATCAATATTGATTATGATATCAAACAGAACGAGAAGAGTTCATGCGATATCATGACAAAGATTTTCGGTAAGAAAAAAGATAATATCAAGATTAAAGAGTCATTATACCTTAATGGACCTTACGCTTCAGGTACTGCGACATCTAGAGTTGTCTTGATAGACAATGCAAAGTCTAATGTGTTTGGTGAGATAGCAGGCAACGCACCTTACACAAGAGGGCATGTGGATTGCCAGGAAGTGATATCTGATGGTGATGCTTATGCCTCTGCAACTCCTAAAATAAGCGTCAATAATCCTTTATCACAGATTACTCATGAAGCATCGATAGGGAGAGTAAATAAAAAGGAATTAGAAACTCTTATGGCTCATGGAATAAGTAAGGATGAAGCAATCCAGCTCATTGTAAGGGGGATACTGAGATAATAACTAAATTATTAAACTGTTGAAAAATCTAATCTAAATCTGAAAATGTAAATCAAGCGCTGGGGGTGGGATTTTCAATCTTAGTTCTTATTCGATTTTCATTCACAAACTATTTATCCTTTTAACCTGGCTCAAACAACTTAACCTGCTCAAAAACTAGCCTGAGCAGAGAACTCTCCAAGAGAGAAAAGAACTCTAAAATTTTGAACCCACGAGCGCAAAGCGCAACAGCTTACCACATCTTATTTATTATAAATAAGATTAGCAGGCTGCCGCCCTACCAGACTAGGCGACCCCAGCACTATTTTATTTCGAACCTTAGGTTTTTATTTTTTTGGTTTTTAGTTTCATTAGGCCAGAAAAAGTTCCTAAGAGATGCCTTAGAAATTAAAACATCAGAAAACCAATATAACCATTTTGGACGTGTAGGAGAGTTACTGAATTGCCAGAAGCACACCAGTAAAGTTAACCCTTGCTTACGCTCCAGACCGGTTGCCTGCTAGCATGCGAAAATTCGCTTATGGCTGCTCCTTTACCGGCGCTAAAGAATCTTCTTAATTTCTATTTTCATTTTTCTTCAGCACATCCGGCCTGACCAGATTCACAAATTTTCACATCCAACAGGTCGGTCCTTCAACACTTGGGCAAGGACTTTACCAACATGCTCTGACGCAACAGTGTTTCGGCCCTACCATGAAGAGGATTTGTAGGAATGGGGACCCCTAGCCCCCGCCTATCTCCAACACGTTGCCCATCCATGTCTTATTATGTTATAATATAGTATTTTGTAAGTGTTTATAAATATTCCGATGATGATTAAGATTGAGCAGAGATATTATTTATTCCATTGATAAATGATTCAATGTTATCTATTTTATTTTTTAATATTGGGTCCTTATTAATCAAATCAGCTAGTTTATAATACGAAGCGTTTACAACTTCGTTACTACCATCAGGAAATGTTAATGAATAGTCTGAAACATATTTGTTATTAATCTTCTCAAGGCTCCATGAGATTACAATCCCATTAATCATATGGATAGGTATTCTTCTGGAAGGAACCTGAATACTTTCGTTGGTTGTTTTTTGAGAGATTACGGTGTTTACAGGGTATATTGTTGAGATGTTATACATTGAAGACTTGGCATCCATAATCTTATGTAGTGACACGTCAATGAGTAGGATATTAGAATTTTGTATTAGCGTATCTATATCCATACCTTTAACTACGCCTACTGGTGATTGTCCTTTTGGAAAGACTAATATGAACCTATGATTATTTTCTGTGAAATATACTGGATCGCTTCCCTGCGCCAAGCAGAAGTCGTATTCAGGGAACATGCCTCTGACGTCATCTAAAAACTGGGCTGTCTGTTCACTACAGTTACCGTCATACGATTTTCCTGTCTCAGAATAAAACCGGTTTATGATTACCTTCTGGTGTTCCTTATCAAACATTAAACTAACATCTGAAAATGTTTTTTAAGATAATGATATTTTTCAAGTTTACTGGAAATTGTATTTCGCAAAACATAATCATGATTTGGCGATTGTATCGTTTGTGCATAACATTGGAATGGTAATCGTGAAGATGATGGATTAAATGGTTCAACTGAGGGAAGCATAATCATCGATGCTATCGCAAACTTGACAATCTTTTTCATATTATTAATGTTGTTTTAGATATTTTTATATTTATCTATTTGAGTATTCGCAAAAGACAACGAATAAATAGAATGATAAAAAAATAAAAAATAAAAATTGAATTAAATCAATTTCTCAAACTGCGCTTGTTTCTTCTTAAGAATGGAGCGAACCATATCTTTGCCGCCCAGTCCAATCGCAATGCCAAATCCAAGTCCTAAAGCAACAGCAAATCCAGCAATAGCCCACATGAATATCACTATTAACTTATCTATGATTTCATTGTAATTGAGGAATGTCAACGAATTGAGTGCGACACTCAGCGAAATCAATGCAATAAATATCTCAACAAGTGTACCCCAGGTTTTTGCAAAACTAATTTTACTATCCTTGATGCGATTACTCACGTATTCAGCAATAAGCAATCCACTGAATATCACTACAGCAAAGACCAGTAATTCCTTTGATACATTTAATCCATTGTACAATAGTTCTGTCAATGCAGGAAATGGGAAATACATATAACTTGCACTTGCAGCAAAAGCAAAGAATACAATGAGTTCAACGAATAACTTTGCCAGTTCTGATACCTTAAACCCAAGTAATCCCTTTTCTAATTTATGTTTCTTTATTTTCTCATCAACCTTAAGAAGATTGATAGCATATCTTGTTATAACACCCAAAATCCAGGCCACTATAGCACCGATAGCTATCACGATTATTCCCATCGCAATATTTACAGCGCTAAAAGCAAATTGCTGACCCAAATTCTGAGCATACATTTCTAAATTTTCTAATGCCATATAGAATCACCAAATTAAGTTAGAGAATAAGTATTATAAATTTAACTGATAGTCTAACTGTTAAACTTTTGGATTTTTTATGAAAATCTATTTCTGAGATTAATTATAAAGATAAGAATTAAAATAGGAGATACAAAAAAATATTAACCCAGAGAAATCAACTTGCCGAAAGTAATCCAAGAAAAAGAACAAATCAAAAATCAAACCAACCCAAAAACAAAAAAAAAACAAACCAACCAACCAAATCAAAAACAAAAAAAGAACAAATCAAAAATTAATCCAACCCAAAAAACAAAACCAACCAAAATCGCCAAAACAAAACAACCGATCAAAACAAATAAAACAAGCCAATCAAACAAAGCCAATCAAACAACCCAAATTAACCCAATCAAACAAAGCCAAGAAAAAACAAAACCAACCCAACCAAAAAACAAATTAACAAAAAAGAACAAACCAAAAATCAAAACCAAACCCCCAACCAAACAAAAAAACAAAACCAAATCAAAAAGTCAACGCAAACAACTAATTGCTTTTGATGAACCTTTCAGCTGCGTTCATGATACCTTGCTCTGATAAACCTATTTGATCCCTAAGCATATCTGCATTACCCCATGTAATCCATTCATCTGGGATGCCTAAACGTTTAACATATACCTTATCTGTGAGCCCTTCCTGAGATAACAATTCAAGAACCGCAGAACCAAATCCACCAATCAACGTATTCTCCTCTACCGTAAGGATTCTTTTGGATCTCTTCGCAGAATCAATGATTAATTCTCTATCCAATGGCTTTGCAAAACGTGCATTTATAACCTCGATATTCAATCCTTTATCTTTGAGTTTTTCGGCAGCGCGAACTGATGGGTATACCATAGAGCCTAAAGTGATTATCGTTAAATCGATATTATCCTCTCTGGTTTTAGCTCCAGGAGGAGCGATTGGGAAAACAATTTCACCTTTACCAATCGGAATCTCTTTGAATTCATCGTCTATTTCAACGCCAACCGCAGGGCCACGTGGATATCTCATTACAATTGGTTGATTGACCTTTTCAACAGCAGTATAAAGCATGTGACCTAATTCATTCTCATCCTTAGGTGCCATGACAATAGCATTCGGCGGAATGCGCATGAATGATAAGTCAAAATTACCATGGTGAGTTGGCCCATCATCGCCGACGATGCCAGCCCTATCTAAACATAAAACTACATGAAGATTCTGTAAACATACATCATGTGAGAACTGATCAAACGCTCGCTGCATAAACGTTGAATATATCGCTGTTACAGGTATAAAACCCTGAGTCGCTAAGCCGGCTGATGCAGTTACTGCATTCTGTTCAGCAATACCCATATCAAACGCACGATTAGGATATTTCTTCATCATGTCTATCATGCCAGTCCCATCAGGCATTGCTGCTGTTATACCAACAACCTTCTCATTCTTATCGGCTATCCTTACCAACGCATTTGAAAACGCTTTCGTCCATTTAATAGGTGTATCCTTTTTCTTGATGAATTCGCCTGTTGCTATATCAAACTTACCAGAACTGTGGTATTTTGTTGGGTTGCCCGCCGAAGGCGGGTAACCCAACCCCTTAACAGTTCTTACATGAACAACTATGGGCCCATTGAAATTCTTCGCATCATTGAGTGCTTTTTCCAGCGCACGAATGTCATGCCCATCCACAGGTCCGATGTATGCGAACCCTAATTCTTCAAACACAATCTCATCGCTGAGCACACTTAACGCTCTTATCCTAAGCCTTTTAACAGCATCCAATAATTTTTCATCCTTAATATTATCTAAGAGGAGATGGATATCTTTGCGAACCTCCTTAAAAATCGGTGAATTAACGATCTTATTCGTCAACCTATTAGTATAATCACCCATCGCGCCAACATTAGGAGATATAGAAACACCATTTTCATTAAGGACAACGATTACAGGAATTTGTAAATAGCCAATCGTATTCAAACCTTCATACGCCATACCAGCGGTTATCGCGCCATCACCTATGACTGCTATCACCCTATCCTTATCATTACCCTTCATACGATTCGCGAGCGCAATTCCTAAAGAAGCAGATATCGAGGTACTTGAATGTCCAACCGCGAAAAAATCATGGATATTCTCGCTCGGGAGCGGATATCCACAAAGACCATCATATTGCCTCAACGTATGAAAGTCATTCCATCTGCCTGTGACTAATTTATGTGGATATGATTGATGACCAACATCCCAGATGATTTTATCATCTGGCGAATTGAAAACCCTATGCAACGCAAGCGTGAGCTCAACTGAACCTAGATTAGATGAAAGATGCCCAGCATTCTTTGACACTGTTCCTATGATCTTTTGACGAATCTTGATCGCTAACCTGCTCAATGTCTTATAGTCATATTTCTTTAATTCAGATGGATTCTTAGGAATAGGAACATCTCCTACATCAATATCCATCACATTATCAATCTTCCTGATATCATATTCTCCATCACCATTTATTATCTTATTATCGTTGATTTTCCTACTTTTGC
>JAGGTN010000043.1 GCA_021163645.1 Microcaldota archaeon
CTTATCCTTACTAAGAGGATGTGTTAATAAATCAGGGATATCATAATGATGAGGATCATTGCCAGTAATCTTAGTTGATAGTTTATTCTTTTTCGCGCCTACTGGCCTCATCACCAACACACCGCGATGTTCTACCCCAGGTGTGTATATGAACCTGATACCATCAATCGTTTTACGTCTTATATTCTTGGTTATCTTTATAGCATCATCTGTCCGTATCCGACCTGCGCGCCTATCAATTAGGATGATTTTTCCGCGCTTGGTTGATTTAACGGTTGCCAGGTTGGTGCGGAAAGCCAAATCACCACGTTCCAGCTTTATACCTAATCCTAATGCTTCGAGCGGACCTCTCCCCTTAAGATAGACCTTTGGGTTATAACCGAATATCCTAAGATGAGCATCTTCACTCTCTGGTGTGATACCTTTACCATGGGTAATCATAAGTCCTGTCTGGCCGAGTTCTGCTAATTTATCCAGATGCGGTGTGCGGGCAAGTTCTAATGGAGTACCAAACGAATCATCAATAACTTTACTTTTAAGATCTCCCAATCCATCCATAATGAACAAGATTACTGTCATAGATAATCAACCTTGATTAAATTTAAATACCTATTGTTATCTAATCTTGCTATCTAATCTTCATTATCAGAACGATTGATTTAACGTATAATGATTTCATTGTTGATTGTTTATGCATCTATAAGCTGTTTCACTGTTTGGATTTGTATCACAAACCTGATTATAATTGCATTCTTCATTTGACCCACACCAGCCAGGTTTTGTATAACATTGATGGACGCTCCTATCACACGCCTGCCACACAGCGCAATCAGAATTTGATTCACAATATCCTTGTTTTATCGTGCATCTGTGACTGGAATAACTACAGGTTTCATAATTTGGGCAATCCTTATTTGTATTACAGTATCCCCTTCTCAGCTCGCATGTATGTTTCTCTTTATTACACATTTCCCATGATTCACAATCATAATCTAAATTACATCTCCCTTCCAACGCAGTACATCTATGAGTATTATAATCACAGGATTCCCAATCATTACAATCTAAATCATTATTGCAGAATCCTTCTCTTGCATAACAATAATTGTTTGTTGTATTACACCTCTCCCATGGCTGACAATCCATCGTTGAATCGCATCTCCCTTCCAACGCAGTGCATCTATTATTATTGCAGTATTGCCAAGATTCACAATCATAATCAGAATAGCATACACCTGGTTTTGGCCCACACTTATGTGTTTCAAGGTTACATTGCTCATCTGACCCGCATTGTCCATTATCCATGCAATAACCAGGTTTCGGGAGACAATAGTTCTCAGCTGTATTACAAACCTGCCACACAGCACAATCAGAATCACTATAACATCGTCCTTGTTTTAGCGTACAAACATGAGTATCCATATTACATGTCTCCAATTCATTATTACAGTCAGAATCACTTCCACAGAATCCTTGTCTCATGATACACGTATTACTTGTTATGTTACATTTCATATAGCTTGGGCAATCATCATCTGATTTACATCCACTTCCAACACATCCAAAACTAATCAATGATATAAATATAATTGCTCCCAAAAGGGCAACCATCAATAAACCAATATATCTATTCTTCATTCAATCACCTTTTAATCTAATCATTTTACATTCTTTTCAATATCAAATATCCATATATACTGAGCACAACAAACAGCAATAAGAATAATCCTCCAATCATAAGAACCAATAATCTAATCGATTGGCTTATAGTATCTGCTTTGCTTTTGATAGAATTTGCGCTCACTGATATAGAGTCAATACCCGCAGCCAATGAATCGAAACTACTTATGGTTTCATTGAGCTGACCTGAAACAGATTGAAGATTATCTATTGCCGAATCTATTTTTGCACTACTGTTCCCAAGATGATTCGAACTATCTAATAAATCTTGTTTAGTACTCGCTGGCAAGCCGGGGAATTCTGATAATGTAGTAAGGCTAGTTGATAAAGATTCACTTGCTTTTGAGAATCCTTCCAGAGAGTTGGCAATATCATTTATTCCTGTTTTCATGCCAGTTAGAGAACCTTTCAATGATATTATACCACTTTTCATATCGGTTATACTACTGGTCATAGGAGAGATTGCATTGTTCACCGAGTCGCTAACGGCAGAGGCTTTTGTTAATCCAAAGTATATAAAAGCAATAGATGCAAAAATGCCTATAATACAGAAAATAATAACTAACCAAACAACCAAATCAGCCACAAGGCCCCCTAATAATCCGTCACCTTTCATAATATCACATCCTCTTTAACATATAACCAATATTCTACCTATCCCTTATTTTTTCTTAATCTTCTCTTGGCCTTGATACTCAATATGTATAACACGATACCAAGAATGATGAACAGAATGACCAATCCAAAAATAGGCAATCTAATCGCTGCCACCGAATTATTTGTGTTGTCTACTGTATTATTAATCTCATTCACATTTTCACCAACACGCGTTAAGACATCTTTTTTAATTATATCTATTGATTGTTTAGCGCTCACAGGGTCGTCATATAATATGTCTTGAATGCGATTAATTTCTGACTTAGTCTCATCATAGTATTCAGGGTCCTTATCCTTAATCTGCTCGAGGATTGAGTTAATCTCATTGATGGTTGATAAAACATAATCAATATCCTCACACATTGTTCGCACAAAAGGATATACGTCCCGCATCTCATTATCAAGCTCTTCAGTGAGTTTCTTTGCATTGCTATAATCCTCTGCATCAAAGTATGCCTTTGCAGTTGATAATCTTTCATTATATTCTTGGATGTTGATATGGTATTTACAGTTAATCAATAATAAGCTAAGATTTTTTACCCGCGCGCTTGTTGAGTTCAGTAGATTACTTATTTCAATTATATTTGTATTATTAAAATCTCCATTGGTACTCATGTTGCTTTCATTGGTTTGACCTGTCATATTAATCTCTTCCCCAAGCTCTTTGAAACAATCATAAGCTCCAATATAATTATTATCTCTCAATTCAATATCACATAAATTCAGTTTCTCTGTTAAGTTTGAGGTGTCATAATAAGTAGACAATTCTTCGATCTTTTTGTTTAAGTCATATTTAATAAACCCTAATTTTTTATTTATTTCTGGTTTAATATCGTTAAGAATATTTTCCATCTTTATATCCAATTGATTATATTCATTATATGCATTGAGTAAATCCTCTTCTCTTTCTAATAATACTGCATTGTTATAAACACTGATATAAGTTTTATCATAATCAATATTCAATTTATCAGCCAGTTCTGTGTATGGAATAAATATTTTTTGGTACTTGTCCTTGGTTTTGTTTATGAATTCAATTTTACTACTTGAAAGGCCATAATCGTCACTAAAACTTAATACTACAACCCTATTATTTCCAGTATCGGCTACATATATTGTATTATTGATTACAGAGATTCCTTTTGGTCTATCGAATGTCCAGTTAGTTTCATCTTCCGACTCGTAATCTTCTGGGTAAGGACAGTCAGAACAATTATACTCATCTACGGGATTTCCTGCATCATCAAACACAACAATTCTATCATTATACGTATCTACGACAAAGACATATCCATTATAATATACAACATCAGAAGGTTTGTGGAGCTTAACCCCTCCTCTACCTATTCCTATATACCTCTCTATCGTTCCATTAGTTCTAATGACTTCTATCCTATTATTATTTGTATCTGCAACATATATCTTATCATTATGGATATACAATCCTAATGGATGGCTGAACATCAAATCATACTGACCTTCACATCCAATCGTTCTATTAAATCTACCATCAACATAAACATATATCCTAGATTTTTCGTATGATAGGGCATAAAATGTATTATTATCAATATATATATCAACAGGCGAATTCAATAGATTGTTATATAATTTTAAATCTGGGGAATTTTTATAATAAAATACATTGCCATTGTCTCTACCTGCAATATATACTGTATTGTTTAATCCAAACAACCCCCAAGGCCTACTTAATAAATAATCCTCATCATCTTTAGTTTTCAATTCCTTTTTGATTTTTGCGTCTTCTCCACTGATATCTATTTTATATACAACACTATCACTTGAATCAGATACAAATAAGTATCCATTGACAAAAGCAGTTTCAACTGGATTATTAAAGAGAGAGTTCTCTCTAAGATAACCACCAATGTCCTTTACAAAATATATTGACGGGTAAGTGACATTGATTAGAAGTATGATTAATAAGGATAATGTGGCCAAGTATATATTATGTATATGATTAAGGTTGTACAATCTTGAATGAGATGCTTGATTAGAAATCATATCAATTCACCAGTTGCATAATATTTATGTATTTTAATAATCCTTACTTTGACCTCTTCATCTTCTTTTGCACCCTTAACATATACTGGAAAACCTTCTATAAGTCCTACTCCTTCATTGTCCCCCGCAACACCTCTAATCTTTATTTTTCTGATCTGACCTTTAACAACAGGAATCATATAATAGTTATTATTATGCGAAGTATTTATAAACATAATATTTTTGTTTTAATAATTTCCTAGGTATTTTATTTGACCTGCTTTATAACATAAGTCTGTATTTTATGATGATGAACTACAATCAAGCCAAACCAAAGAACCACCTAACCCAAATCAAACCCAACAATCCAACCCAACTACACCAATCACCAACCAACCCAGCCAATCCAACCCAAAACCAAGCCAACCAAAAAAAAAACCAAACCAAATCAACCACCCAAAAAAGAACAAGCCAAACCAAGCCAAATCAACCACCCAAAAAAGAACAAGCCAAACCAAAGAAAGAACAAGCCAAACCAAAAAAATAAACCAATCACCGCCACCCAAAATAAACATTATACTACTTTTTTTATTTGTTTGTGTCCTAATAAATACCATGGAGATCATAATATTAGGCAGCGCAGGGTCAACACCAACAAAAGAGCGCGCTTTGCCAAGCGTGGCATTGAAGTATGATGGTGATGTATATCTATTTGATTGTGGTGAGGGGACACAGAGGCAAATGATGATAAATGATGTTAAGTATGGTAAGGTTAAAACCATTTTTATATCACATCTTCACGTAGATCACATCCTTGGGATATATGGTTTATTGGAGACGTATAGATTAAACGACCGCACAAGTATATTGACCATAATTGGTCCAGACATCAGTAGTTTGTTTAATCCGCGAACTGTTAAGAAATATCCATTTCTAAATCTTATTGATATAAAACAAAATAGGAAGGTTTATGAAACGGATTCATTCATTGTTTCTGCTTTCAGAACATATCATAATATAATCTCTTATGGATTCTTACTAGAAGAAAAGGAAAGGGTCAAATTCAAACAACCATTATGCAAGAAATTAGGCATAAAAGGGATAATGTATAAAGAAATCGAGAGAAAAGGACAGATTAAGATTAATAATAAAATAATAAAATTGTCTGATGTCACATATAAAGTTTCAGGGAGGAAATTTGCATATCTTGGAGATACAATACCGCATAAAAAAATAATTGAAAAAATAAAAGATGTTGATTTACTGATAGCTGATTCTACATTCTCCAAAGAACATGCAGATATCGCAAAAGAGAGAATGCACTCCACAGCTGAACAAGCTGCTTGGATGGCTAAACAGGCACAGGTTAAAGAACTAATATTAACCCATATAAGTCAAAGATATAAAGACCCCTCTGTATTGGTTAACGAGGCAAAAAAAATATTCAATAATACATTGTGCGCATGGGACGGGTTAAGGATAAAAATACCTAAGCATATTTTAAATAAAAAGATAAATAGAATAGGAAAAGGTAAGAAAGATTAAGGATAATTACGCTTTTGCAGTCCTTCCTGCCTTACCAAGCTGTATCCTTGGCGGAATCATTGGAGGAGATAGATTAACCGGTCTAACTACCAAGACGCCATTTGTAGAGCAAGTATAATTTATTGAATTAAGAACTATCTCTGCAAAATCATTCGGTAATGATTTCTTATCCTTCCACTGTTTTTCTATTTCTTTGACTTTCTTTGCATCTTCCTCGAAATAGACCTCTCCTATCATCTTAAGCTCACCAACACCTTTCTCATACCTAACAGTATAAGTATAATTTATTGTAACGTCTTTTCCTTTTACTATAACATCATTCAAAGCAATATTTATCCCCAACCCTTGGATTGCCGCTGGGCTCTCTCTCTTCGCATTTACTTCCAATATTCTTGCTCCTTTTATCATCGAAACACCTCTCTCTAACTTATTTAATTACTAAAATTTCCATACGTGATATTTAAATATTTTTCTATCTTAGATATCCTTATGAAAGTAACATTTAAATATATTGTGATTGCTATAATCGCGCTTATTCTTCTGCTCCCACCTGTTTATGCTGAGATAACGCTTAGAAACCTGAATATAGATATATTTGTATACCAAGACGGCTCTGCAACAGTAAGGGAAGAATACATCCTTAACATATATAGCAATGCTTCGATGGATAAATATAGCCTAAACTTACAATATCTTCAGAAGAATGATTTGCAAACATGGATAAACAATCTTGGATTTGATGAACTAAGATATCATATTGGTAGTAGGGATGCGCCGATCAGTGATTTAATCATCACTCCTTCCGAATTATACGGAATAAATTATTATTCAGAAGAAGGTCTAGCTAAGATAGTATTGGATTATAAGGTATTACCACCATCAACAATAGATAATGAAACACGCGGCTTGTTTATTATGTCAAAACCGAAACCAAGAACAATAAGATATATTCTCAATAAAGATAGCCTAAATTTTGATATGACTGATAAAGGAGATGTTCTACCCCCAAAGAATACCAAAATAAATATCCATCTGGATAAGAATATGCGATTGATATATGCTCAACCATTTCCATCTAATATCAATGTGAGTAGATTTTCTGATATCTCATCAAAGGATTTCACATGGTCAACAGGATTACTTCCAAAGTTTTCATTAGTTATAGAATATGAAGAACCACTCGAAGTTGAGATAATCAATTATATAAACGAAAAGAATGAATCTATAAATAAGGTATTCTCTGGAAAAGATGGGGTTGCAGTAACAATTATAATTATTATATTTATTATATCAATCATTTTCTGGTATCATGTTTGCAATAAGAAATAAGGAGGAGGATTATATGAAGTTAGATTATATTTTCTCTGGGATATTAATTCTCGTGCTAGGAATAATAATAAACTCATCAGTAAATACTGACTCTCCTTTTGATGTCCATCAAATGTGTGGGCAATTTTCATTCCTTCAGCCATGTGGCGAGAAGATTCATTTATTAGATATCCTGTCCCTTATTATTATCGGATTTGGTGTTCTAGTATTAATATATGGCTTAGCAGCCCCGCCGCATAAGGTTGAGAGAAGAGTTGAGGAGGTAATAATTAAAGAGAGACGGGAAAGAGAAAGCGACACAAAGAATAGGATAGAAATGATAAGATGTCCTAAATGCGGTGGACTTAATCCGCCTGATGCTAAATATTGTAAATGGTGCGGGTATCAATTAACACCTGGTCCAGAGGCTCAAAACAGAAATAGTGGAGGCAAGAATAGTGAAGAATTGGGGCAGACATAAGCATTTAATAGAAATTTATGAGAGTTAAAGGAGGAACGATATGGTTAAAAAGTCTGTTAATAAATTTGCGCTCGCAGTCATTACTTTTGTATTTGCATTAATAGTCATAGGGATTATTTTTTTCATATCATTATCTAACAAAAACCCTTCGATAAATGAGATAAATAACCTCACGGTGTACAAAATATCTGTTGAAGATAATGACTTGGTTAATTATGGAGGTGATTATTCAGGGTATTCCCTTCTATCGCTTAATATTTCAGGAAACAAAATAAACAACGTAAATATCTCAAATTATCTCCTACTCAACACGCCAAAAACAGATATTTTATTCCTTGAATATCCTTACATTGAAGCAAATAAATATCTCGAATTTAAAAATAACCTTGTTAGCGAATTAAAGAGTTATGGCCTTGATGTTAAGTATGTACAAATAGGCGACCTTAACAATATTAAGGATAGCATTATCATTGTCCCGTCAGGTCTTATGCCTAAATATATATTTAATAATTTGGATATGTTGATGGCAAAAGGAAATGTAATCTTATTCATCGGTCGTGATACAAATTTATTGCTGGATCTAGATGGTGCGCAAGAAGAGAATAAGGAAACGATAGGTGAATTAGGTTATGATTCAAATCATAAGAGCTTCGGAACAGTATATTTTCCACTAAACAATACAAATGCAGGATATCTCTTGCACATTAGCGGTACGCTTAACGAGCATGACATAAATAAATTAATTTCAAATTTAACCAGTATTATACTATTAGAATCTTGGGAAAATAATCTTGGTTATTCTCATTTCAGTACTAAACATTTTGTAGGTAAAAAAATGCTTTTCACGAGCGGTAGTAAGTTTCCTGGAAAAGCAATACGCACAATATATGAAATCTCGTTACGAGACGCCCAAAATAAAAATAAAATCATTCATAAAGTAATCACATCTAAACCATTAAGAAGGCATAATGGAAATATGTATGGGCCTAAAAATATTTTTCCAAACCAAAACTTTGATTATAATATAAATTTTAATGCTTCTTATAATCAACCAGTAAAACTTATTCTTAGACTGGATGTATATAAAAAAGGTATTTTAGAAAAACAACTCTCAGATATAGTTGATGAGATAAACATCAAGAATGTGTGGAATGGTAGGTATAGCTATACTAAACCACTGACTACCGGTGATTACTTGTTCGTACTTAAAGATCAATATAAGGATATTTATGCTAAGATGTACGTTCATGTATACGACGTTCAGGTAAGCCTAGTTAGGATTGAAAATAATGGATATGTATTTAGAATCTTGTTAGATGGCAAACCATTGACAAGTGTCATTTCAACTGATTCTGTTTCAATCGCATTTGACGATGGACCTGTGACCAATAGATATGTCTCCTCAGATGGGACATTTGTGGTTTACACGCACTTACCAAAAGGGCAGCATATAATGCATATATACATCAAAGGAGTAAAAATCGATGAAGATTTTAATAATGATATACAAACTATGTTTGACCTTTATACTAGATATGGAACCATTAGTCTGGTAATTATAATTATTGTCATTATAATATTCAAACATAAGCCAAAACAAAAATATCTTATTACTGTTCCTAAATTTAACATAGAGAATATAAGGAAATTCAAGATGAACAGTGACGAACTAATTAAATTGTTTGAAAGGGTTGATAAAGAATTCGGATGGAATAAACTACCATTAACCTTGCGTGAGATAAGTTATGGCATACGCAAGTATGCATCAAAGGATAGAGAGATAATTATTATGGATGCCAACTTAGAAGAAGCACTTAATTCTCTTGTTGATAAGAGTAAACTATTTAGATTTGGGAATTATTATGCACCTCAAGAATGGTACAAAGATAAAAATGATGCAGAGGATGTGATGTTGGTTAGAATGATTAGGGATAAACTAGTTGAGAATGGAATAGAATTCAAAGAGAGGCAGAAGGAGTTGATAGTAAATACACTTATCATATCACCATATACAAATGATAAAGAGATAGTTAAATTATCACGCATGAAAGGTAAAAAAGTCATTATCGTATTTAAAAACATACAGGATATGGATGAATATAAAAAATCGCTTGATTCATTGGACAAGGATAAACTTAGGGTTTCTATTTTAATATCAAATAATAAAGTTATCCTGACAACTATTGACAGATTGGGTGACTTGTTATGATCACACCTCACACAGCTGCGAGGACAAACACAACGAGAACATATATGAAACATCTCATTCTTATTTTTATTATAACTATCATAGGTGGCACCAATGCATTTGGTTCTCATTCGAGCAATCCCTATATTAACATTACTTTTATCAATCCACCTATCGATCAGGTAGAGCGTGATAATCTTGATATAAGTGATGATTATATGCATTTCACAGAAAATATTGGAGAGGTAAGTAAAGAAGACAAACCTATCATATTTGCTGATATAAGAATTCTTGCCGTTGACCCAAGCATCAGTGATAGAATATCCAATCTGCATATCCCTCATGTGATTTGGGGCTGGGGGGAGGACCATTTGAATAAATGGGAATATACAATACCTGACTCATGTTGTGGGGATGATTATGATAGGAAGATTGTTTGGAAATCAGAAGGTAATCCGGAACTTGTAGAGGCTAGCATGAATTTTAAGTTTGGGGAAGTATCAAGAGATGAAAACACAGTTCATAAACAATATAGTTTGGATAATGGTACTATAATATCATTATCTGACTTAAATCTGACAGAAGATGATTTGAATTCAACGAATATATCTATCCATGTATCATATATACCAGATAATCCAATAGATATCCCCTTTACAACAGAAGAATTGGATACGGATCCTGATGAAGATAATGGTAGAGTCCCAGATATGGAGATATCATTACGTGGAAAAATAGAATTTCCTTATGTAAAAACAGTGTATTATAAGACAGAACACTGGGAGAATGGTTCATGCTCTTGTGATTCAAAAGAGGATGAAGAACATTTGATAATAACTAAGGTAAAATCAGATTCGAAAAGTTATCATGTTGATAATCATAATGTTACGTTCTTCCTTAAGACTCCTATCACACATGAAATAACAAATATAAATCCTTATGTAGAATACATACTCTTTACAAATAGATACCCACAGAAATTTGTTTTCTACATAAACGGGGTGCCTTTCTCGATTTATTATATTTATAATTATAAAGAAGATATGGATAAATTTGGGTTTTTCAAGATCATCAAAACATCTTCATACTCTGATAGTTTTTTAACGCCTAATTCTGGGTATTCGGATAAGGATATCCTTAATTTCATGGATCTTCATATCAAAGGCAAAACGTATTATAAACAAAAAAGATATCATTATATCGAGCCTTATCAACTAGAAAATACCAGTGAGGCATATGGAATTCTTTATGACATCAAGACATATTATAACCAATCTATTTTAGGAATGGATAATTTTAATTTAGTATTTTATGATTTATTCAATGACCCTTACATATCAAAGAATGATGTAATATATACGCGGATACCATTGAAATGCCATTATTCAATTAATCAGAGCGTTATACATTTCTGGCTGACAGATTATAATGATGAATTAATCCCAAATTATCCATTGATGATTAATATTAATAATAAAAATCAAATGAGCTCTACAGGCGCAGGGGGTGAAGGAATATCTATACCCAGATTGAAAGGGCGAATAATTGTAAATGCTCCATCAAACGATTATTATAGAGGATGCTCAAGGGAAATAATTACTACCAGTGTATCCAACGATGCTATACGTGTTTGTATGCCAATCATTGTAGTTGTTGTCATTATTTTTGCGGTCACATACAAATTCACTAGTAAAATCCTGCCATTTAACTGGCGATGATCAAGAACTGAAAATAAATGAATAAAAGATTAAATATAGCGGGGCTTGGATTTGAACCAAGGACCTCCGGGTTATGAGCCCGGCGGGCACTCCAGACTGCCCCACCCCGCTATACAAAAACAATTTTAAACAATCCTAAAACGGTTTTATTCTAATATATTAACATGAGGATTTATAAATATAGTTGTGCAAATGTTAATGTTTTAATTTTTACTGTTATGTTCGATCTTTGCTTGTCTGATTTTGGGTTGATTTGGTTGATTTGGCTTGGTTTGGCTTGTTCTTTTTTGGGTGGTTGATTTGGTTTGGTTTTTTTGGTAGGGATTGTTTGGTGATTGGTTTATTTTTTGGTTGTTTGGTTATTAGGTTAATTAAGTTATTGAATGAATTATTTGATTAATCATCGGAATACTTATAAATACTTACTGATATAAGATAATTATGAAATGGAGTATTATGATTTTTGGTATTCTTATGTTCGGATTGATGTTTATAAACGTGGTAAGTGCATCCATCTTTGATGTCTCAATAATTCCTAAAGAGATTGAATATATTATCACTAGTAGTTCTATCAAGGAACAAAATCCGTTTTGCCTGCAGGGATTTGTTCAGTATTGCGATAGGACCGACGTACAGAAAAAGGAAGTAATTTATAATAGATATGTTATGGAGCCGTTTAATAGGAATATTAAGCAGACTTATTATGGGAAAGGTCTGGATTTGGAAGATATATACACTATGAAAACATACGACTTGAACAATGTAGAATCATGTTCTAGGAATCAAACTTCTATCTTAGGTATCTATACATGTGTTAAATCTTTTGTGCATGAAAAGCATCTTAATTGCCGTGCTGCTGCATCTGCTTTTAAAATAGCCTTAATAAATTCTGATTATTATAAGAACCTGAAGATTGGAGAACGTAATAGAAATGAATCAGTTGAGATTTACAAAGCATTCTTTTATGATAGAGGAGTGATCTCACATAGGTTCCTTTTGCTTAAGAATAGAAATGGTTATTATGTCCTAGACCCGCAACAATGTAATAGCAAAAGTAATGAATATTGTATCTTCCTGCATACCAAATACTTCTATGATGTTCCTAATGCAATAAATTACCGTGGGAATGTTTATAAGATTGAAAGGATAATTTGATTTCCATAATATATAGTTAATATTATTATAAATTATTAAAGCATAGTCCTCCTTTTCCTTTCTGCTTCTTCATCTCTTACTAGTATCACTACCCTAGATGCCGTATGCTCATCAGTATATGTATAACCTGTCAATTCGGAAAGCTGTTTCGCTATTTCTCTAATCTCCTCCATTCTCATCATATCACTAAGTTTTAATCCTCTGTTCTCATGCCTAGCCCCACCTACATATACGAATGATTTAACCTCAACATAATCTGGCTGGGCCATCCTTATCTGTTCAGCATATCCTTCAAGATTATCTGTATTGAACCTGCGTACGAGGGTCATTCTTAAAACAGTACGGGTTTTACCCTTAACCATATTCATGAATTTAAGCGATTCATTATAATTATTCCATAGTATATCTGCATTTTGGTTGGGTCTGCATGTTTTTATATAGGATTGCTTATCTGGTGCATCCATAGATATGTATAACTGTGTTGGTAAGGCATCATCCATATCAAGTTTTTTGAGTGCGTGAGGTAATGTAGCATTGGTCACCAAAAATACATACATCCCTCTTGATTTAGCAAGTTTTATCAGTTCGCTTAGATAGGGATATATTGTTGGTTCGCCTGCCAATGATAATGTAAGTAGTTTAGGATTGAATGCTTCTTTGACCTTAATCTGATTAGCCTTTGGGTTACCTTTATAGCCCTTTGCAAATTCTTCTTGCTCTCTCAATAGTCCGTTTAGTATAAATTCTGGTGGATCCCAAACGAAAGTATCATTAGGCATTTCGTTCTTATTTGATTTATCTGATAATCCAAGTTCGTTTGCCTGTGTTCTCCAACAGAATACACATTCTTGATCGCAGAACTGGAGGCTCGGTGTTGATTGTGTGCATTGATGTGATTTGATACCATAAAATTTCGCTTTATAACATTCCCCACGGTCAAGAATACTTTCCTTATACCATTTACATCGTTTAACTGCTGAATGTTTTCCGACTATATGATAACCCTGTTTGCGGAGCAATGAAAATAATTCATTATTATTCATTTAATCACCAATAATCTTATTTACACACGTTGATATATCTCCTAATCTGTGCATAGCTTGTTAATCCTTCAAAAATCACATCTTTGTTATCAATTATTACCGTAGGATCTCTATCTATTTTATAACTCATTTTCATAACATCAAGTAGGTTCATGTTGACGTCTGTTGGGAATGCAAATACTCTAACGTTCTTACAGTTTTGCCTGAGTGTATCCAATACTCTACCCTGTACTATGCAGTCTGGGCATTCTTCCTCTGCAGTATAAAAGAATAATATCAATTGAAGATTATCATTGTTTGCTCCACATTTTTCTATATATGATTTATAAGATAGATATAATCTAAAGTTAGCAAGGAAATATTGTTTGCGTAATAAGTTATATTTCTTCTTATCCGAGATAATAGTACTTGTTTCTAATCTATAAACTTGATTGTATAACGAAGATGTTTCGGCCGATTGTTTATCAAGCATTGATTTTAATATCTTACATGTATCTGTCATATTATCATTGTTTCCATGAATTTCTTTATCCTCCAAGAAATTTGTTAATAATAAATATGATTCTCCCTCCATACTATTCTCAAGCATCTGATCATGTAATTGATTATATGTATTTACCTCAACATTATATCCAACATATAATGAAATGATTACTAATGTTAAAGTAATAATTCCTGCGATTAAGTATGTATTTTTATTTACCATTTATACGCACATCCATAAAATTCTTTGATGACGCTGACTACATAAGCATAAGAGATAAACACTCCGTAGCCAAATAAGAAAACAGGTATTAATGCAATATGGTTCCATTTGAGTTTTTTAATCCCCATTCTATACGAAGCAATACTGACAAATGCAAATGGTAATAATAATATTGCACTCATCTGAACAGCCGCCATCGGTCCTGTGCCTGGCAGTAGGCATGAGAAAATTTGATGACTTAGTCCTGTTTGTATCATCCCAAGGGTATTTAATATCCCATAGAAAATGTTTTTACCTAATGTATATGACACTGACGATATCAAAGCAAATGCACTTATCTCTGAGAAGAAAGATATTGGAAGAACAAACATACCAAATATATTATATTTTGGGTTGAACATCATATCTTTGTGTATGCGTACATTATAGTATTTACCCCTATACCACCTTTCACGTTGCTTGAGCAAGGGTTTCCACTTAGATGGAACCTCAGTATAGACAACAGCATCCTTTGAATATCCTATTTTATAACCTCTTTTTCTAATCCTCCAACAGATTTCTAAATCTTCTGTTGGGTTAGTTTCATCAAATCCTTTGATTTCGTCAAGAACCTCTTTCTTGAACAATGTCATAGGCCCAGGTGTTACGAATATTGAATTTAATCTTGCATATGATAACATATTAAATCCAAATGCGCAATAATATTCTATTTCTTGTAACCATGTTATAAATGAGTTGGGCTTGTACACCTTTATAAATGCTGTAACCGCACCATAATTTTTATCTTTCTGCATTGTTTTTACCATATTCTTGAACGCATCTTTCTCAACATAAGAATCAGAGTCAAGGCAGGCAATATACTCACCATGGCTGTACTTTATTCCTGTATTTAACGCAGCGGCTTTGCCAGCATTATGTCTTTTGTATATGACTCTAATACCTTTATCATGCTCCAACCTTTTTAGTATTTCTTTTGTATTACTGTCCGTGCTTCCATCATCAACAGCTATTACCTCGATGGGTTTTGGATAATCACTATTAAGTACGTGCTCTACACTATTGATTATCACATTTCCTGAATTATAACATGGAATTACTACTGATAGTGTTGGAAGGTTTTCATTTGTATCATTAAAATTATCTAACTCATCACCGGTTGCATATATGACCAAAAATAACACTGATACATACAATAAGACTGAATTGGCACCTATTACGATCCAAAACGGATTGATATTCTGGAATGTGTAAAATAATATTCCCATAAGTAGTATGATGAATAATATAGCATAATGAGGATGTCTCTTACTCTTAAATGTCTTACCTCTCTTAATATCTGTACGGTCAACTAATCTCATATGGTAATGTTTGTTTTGTTTTGTTTATAAATCTTTTGCTGTCTGGGCTGTGGGACAAAAATAAAATCTAGTCTTCACATATAATAAAATAAACTTCTCCTCCAATAAATTTTTTAGGGCAATCTACTTTTGCTCCTTTGCCAAATGGAGTAACTTTTTAGAATGCTAACGCCTGTGGTAATGGCACAGAGTGTACATTTACAATAAAGAAGTATTATGCTTCTAAGATTGAAAGAAAAAGGACAAAGTTAAGGAATCTGATTCATAACCAGAGGTAAAGACAAAGAAGGCTAAGAATAAAAAGGCATTTCTCTTCTCATTCAAAATGCTTGATCTTGATACGAATATATATCTGCTATGGAATGAGTTCCAAAAGTGAAAAAGAGATATTTAACAGAGCAATGAATATGGTAACAAATATGGATATCAAAATAAAATTTGATTCAGTAAGATTAAATAAATATTATAGTTTTCCCACAGATGTTGATAATTTAATAAGAATACAAAAGACTATGTTATTTCTAAGAAAAATGCTACTTCAGGAGGTTCTTGGAAATGGAAAAGAACAATGAAAAGCTTTGTAGCATACCTATGAGTATCCAGGAGGATACTATAAAAGAAATCATTCTGAATTAGAGTTTTCAGTAGATAAAAGATGGGCTGCCGTCCAGTGTTTTCATAGACAACACAATGATTTTTATTCCAAAACAACCGCACCATCTTTTTCAACGATGACTGTTCTTTCTGTCTGACTGATAATGCCTTTATTAACTTCCAAGAGTCTTGGATAACCAGCAATAATCTCCTTAGCCATCATTTCTCTCAATGCAGCGCCGACAGTAATCGAGAATCCAAATCGGTTGTACAACCATCTTCTACAGAAAGGAAGTGTGAATCTTTCCTGGAATATGTTTGTGATTATCTGTCTTGCTTTTGGTGACCTTACATTCTTCACATCTTCTAAACTGAATATCTCCATGAAAGCATGGTCGTCCTTGACCTTGCCTGCTCCATCTCTCTCAGTTACAAATGGTTCTATGGCGAATACATCTCCTTCTTGAATCGTATAACCTCCCTGCGAGGCAATGTTAGGGATAGTAGGGCCCGCATGAAGTATGTATGGAAGTATCATATGGCCAGATAGGTTTTCTATCGGTTTGAATCCATACTTGGTTATCGTGTCTTCAATGGCTTTACCTATCTCGCCTGTCTTTTTTCCTGGTTTGATTGAGCTTATTGCGTTTTCAAGTGCTTTCTCGCTTGCCTCAACTAATTTACCATTCTCTCCGCTCAAATCAATTGTATATGCATTGTCAGATACACAGCCGTTTATATGGACGCCGAAATCCACCTTAACGATATCCTTTTCTCCTAATAATCGGTCATCCTTATATTCTGGCGCATCATGAGCAGCGATGTTATTCACAGATACTGTGCATGGAAATGCTGGTGATCCGCTCTTATCCACTATTAATTTTTCAATACTCTCAGCAATGTCTAATAATGATTGGCCAGGGATTATCATACTCTTGCTTTCTTTAATGATATCATAGGCTATCTTTCCAGCCTTTTTAAAATCTTTTAAATTTCTTTCTTTCTTCTCATCGATATCTCCTTCTTCATTTTCATTCTCAATTATTCCTTCTTTTGCTCTTTTTGTATTATCTTCATTCATATTCTCACCTAAAAACATCCCAAATAACATATCAAAAATTATTCCATAATTCCTCTTATGGTTGTATCCATTCCACTTCATAATATTCGTATCTGCTCCCTGGTAGGTTTATCTTGTATACCAGATAATATGTTACACCTGATTCCCTATCAGCTATGCCTAATAATAGTTTCAATCCATGCTGTTTACATTCATCAAGCGCATTTGATAATTCATAACCTCCTATATATTCCTCCTCGCTTAACGAGAGCAATAGGAATTTTGGGTTGTTCTCTTTTGGCATTGCTATTCCACCTTTAATCCTATGGTATAATAAGAAATCAAGGTCTATATGTTTTGGTTTTCTTTTGCTTTTATTTG
Source organism: Microcaldota archaeon (assembly GCA_021163645.1). Classification (GTDB taxonomy): domain Archaea; phylum Micrarchaeota; class Micrarchaeia; order Anstonellales; family JAGGTN01; genus JAGGTN01. Next base: position 17,879 of record JAGGTN010000043.1, read on the forward strand.
CTCTGGTGTCTGATTCAACATTCATTTTTCTTGGTCTGGCGCTTGGAATGGCCATGATAAATGTCTTTCTGACACTGTGAGCTACTCTTACTACTCTCGCCCATTCAGAGATTAACATCTTCTCTTTTTTAGGGAATATATGAAGTACATGTTTAGAATGGATCCATTCGCTGCCTTTTCTTCCTGGCCTTGCTCCTGGAAAATACACACGGAAATGAGTACCGAACTTGAATCCAGTCTTTAGCACATAACCTCGTAATCGCCAGTCCTCGTATACATCATACATACTCTTAAAGTTCTTATGTTTCTCCTTACCAAATTTCATAATCTTTGTTTTACTATAATTTGTCTTAAGACCTGAATGTTTCATGAGAAATATTGTTTCGTAAATATCCAATTTGTATGTCTTACCTCTATGTTCTGCTTTATAAGTTCCAAATTGGCCAAACCAATATGTATCATAAAGTAATTTTCCTATTTCCATATTATCTGAAATTGTCATAAGATCTTCTGGGAAAAATAACCCTTCAAATTTATACTTATCAAGTTGGAACTCTTCAGAAGGATATTTCTTCTCAGACCATTTCTTATATCTTTTAGCTTCGCTATATGGTCTTATGATAAGGCCTCTATCACGCCAATCTTTTAATGTGAAGAATCGTGCCATTAATTTTTTTGCGTAAAATATCTTTGCCACCTCATCAAACGAATATTCTGTGCCTTCTTTGTCATCTATACATCTTGCGTTGCGTATGTCCATAAGATATAATGTCTCCTCAGGAGTGAGTATCAATCTGCCTTTATCCATATGGCCATAACTAGTCCTATTCAACGCAGTGATGTGTTCCATTTCATCAGTGTATGCGATTTTATTTTTCCTATCTAATTTTATTTTTATTCCTATGCGGATCCCCTCCTCTTCTGTTTGTGATTTGGAATAATTAAACCTGAATAGTCTTAACACTTATGTTAGGGTGTTAGTCCGTGTTTAAATTTAACAAAATCTAATTAAAAACTATCTAAAGATGTAATTAAATTTATGCAATTAATATATATAATCTGTCCGCTCTTTATTATCTTCTATTATGTCTACAAGGACATCATGAAGGTATTGTTTTGGGACGTCACCTTCTGAAACAACCATGTTTCCTATGATGATTGCTGGTGTTTCTTCAATATCAAACCTTTCCATTATGTCCTGACCTCTCTCGCTATTCGACATTATCTTTTTGATTATTATCTTTCCTTTCAGATTTTTTTTCTTAGATAATGTTATTAGTGATTTGTAAACTTTCATTGCGTCCATATCAAATGGAGATGTAAGAATGTATACATTGATTTTCATTAGCTTATTGATGACATGATTAATTTAAAAACTTATTCCTTTTGACCTTTTAAGTAAGCGTTTAAATTTTTCATGTTATATTTAACCCCTGTTCATCTGGTTTTTACGGGTTTATGGGTTTTAAGGTGTTGAATAAACTTTTATAAACTCTCTTTATTTTACTTGA
>JAGGTN010000032.1 GCA_021163645.1 Microcaldota archaeon
CTTATTTAACTTAATCAGTTTAACCAACTTAAATTATTTTAATCATCACTCCTAAAAGATTAAAGAAAAACCATGAAAAATTTAAAAACTAATCCTCTATTATGGTAAATATTCTGAAATATTCACGGATAACATGTGGGCATAAGATTAAAAAAGGTTTATCCATAAGAATAGATATGCTCATCTAAGAAATCCATGACTGATAAGAGTATTCTGATGGACAAGTAAAGTATGACCGGATGATAAGAAGATAGATAATTTGTTAGATATAATTTGATGTTTACATCATGTGACGTTTATATCTAATGAGCAAGGAAGGAGTAGATATGGATAATGATGATGGTCAGAAGAAGATTGATGATGAAGATTACTTTAAAGAGTATCGAGATGAGATCAAAAGGTTAGAGGACAAAATCGCTCTGCTAGAACAGATAATCGAACGATATAGGGAATACATAGAGAAAGAGGAGACCAAGACAGTTACTGAAATGAAGAGAATGATTGATCTTGATAATGAACGGATTAAAGAATTGGCTGATAACATTAAGCGTGAATTCATTGATTATAATCCTGATGAACATCTAATGGCTGCGATTGATCTTGTTATGAAACGCATTAGAAAAATAAGACGTGTGAGAAGCCCAATACTCTTCTGGATGGATATTGATGAAATTCTTAAATATGATATAGGTGACCTGATGGATATTGCTGTTTTAACATGCAGTATTCTACGAGTTCTTGGCAGTGAAGATGCTAAGGTATTAGTATTGGATGATGGCACTCCATTTGTGATGTTCGTATATTCAGGTAAACATTATATGATGGACCTGGAGAATCATGTTGTTAAACCTCTTGACCAAAACATTAAAAAAAGATATGCGTTTAATGATAAAGAATTCATTAATTATCAGGAATCTGAATAGATACCTGTTGTTTGGCATTTAACTAACTCATTTAACTTAATCAGTTTAACCAATTTAATTAACTTGATCGTCAACCAAGAAGCCATTCACAAAAAATTAAATAAAATAACAGTAAGGATTTAAAATATTTAATTATGTTTAAGATATAAAGTAAAAATCCCAACTATTAAAAATATCAATCCCATACAAATCCCTGCTCCTTCTTCTTTCTCAACAGGCGTATAAACATAACCATTATGATTTGTTTGTGAGCCAGAGTTATCTTGCTGGTTTTGTTGGTTCTGGTTCTGCTGGTTCTGGCTTTGATTTTGCGATTGATTTTGGCCTTGATTCTGATTCTGTTGGTTCTGACTTTGATTTTGTGATTGATTTTGGCCTTGATTCTGGTCCTGTTGGTTCTGGCTTTGATTTTGTGATTGATTTTGGTTCTGCGTATTATCTATTTCAACACATACTCCATCTTCATTATCACTAGTATCCATAGAATATCCACTAGGACAAGGACATAAAACTGCTGCATCAACCCAATTCCCTACACTGCATCTTTTTCCTGGTAAGGAAGGATCAATGCTAGTGTTAGCACATTCACCGGTCCAATAGCTATGTCCGCTATCTGGGCCTTCACAACATAAATCCCCTGAGCATTCTGATGCATAGACTGAGAGAGTTAACATAAATATCCCTAATATCACAAATAATAAATAATATTTCATCTGACCACCGCTAAACTTAAGTAGTGAATGGTTTTAAAATTATCGTTTCTGAATACTATTGTTAAATACTTTAGATTAAATAGTTAAATAAAAAGTGAAATTAATGAAAGTAATTAATTATTTAATAAGATCGGACGTTTAATAAGATCAGATGAATATTAATTGTATATGATAATTCAATAATATATGATGAGACATTCATGGTGATAATACATTCATAGTGAGGAGACATTCATGGACTTGGATTATATTTTTTATTAGCCCCAGTAGCTCAGCGGTAGAGCGCCTGTCTCGTAGCACTTTCTTTGCTCGTTTTGCTCGCAAAGAACCTGCTCTAAGAAAAGAGAAAACAGGAGGCCGGGGGTTCAAATCCCTCCTGGGGCTTATTGTGGAAAGTATTAGAGCGGACAAAAAGTAATAGGATGAATTGAAAAAATTAGGTATTAGATTTACTCACTTTTCAAATCCAATTACTCTTTCGCCTTTTTCTTTTAGGTCTTCGAAATAAAGAAGGGGTTCCTAAGAAACCACCATTAAATCTTTCTACCTTATACTTTTTTCCAAGTTTTTTCTTCGCAGATTTTTGCCTTTTTGACAAACAACTTAGAATTGCCAGTTTTTACTTCAATATATTTCTCATCTATTTTTCTATTAAATATATCTCGTTTAACAGCATGGTAATCATGTCCTATTCCTGTCCTTTTTATTTCATATCCTCCCATCCGATATTTTATTTCTGTGTTAGTTTCAGCCATTTTACCTTTAAATTTATTTTCAGTTAATATAATCCTTTTAGTCGTTTTTTTTTTAATTTGTCTAGAATTCCCATAAATACTTTTCACAAGCCATATTTTTAAATTTAACGATGAACTTTATCATATGTAAATGAATCAATTAAAGTCTTATTCATTTCCTCCTTCTCTATTCTAAGGCTTGGTGTAGAATGTAAAGGACAAATCCATAACAATATGGTACATAACCATAATTATGATAATATAGATTATGTTTGAAACCTTACTATGAAAAACCTAGTGTTGTATATGGAAAGTGATGCTTAAACTAACGTATCAACATTTTAAAAATGTATCATAGGGGATACAAAATTTTTCTACTTTAACTTTGGCAGGGTGTTAATTTAACCTTACTTTAATTTTAGCAGGGTGAAATTAAATATAATAGTATGGCACACCATAAACCATAGTATCATCTACCTTTTTCTCAAAGGTATCCTTAGAAAGCACTAATGCGATATCAGGCTGATATTTCTTTATGAAACTTAACAGGGATGGTGTAATTTTGCCTGTTAATTTTACTTCTATAGGTATGACACTCCCATCTTCCATCCCTATTATAAAATCAACCTCTGCCTTGCTCTTAGTCCTCCAATATGATACATTACCATATTCCTGTAGCTGAACCCATATACTATTTTCTAAGGTGGCCCCACCATCTGGACGCTCCCTTATACCTGAAAATATACCTATCAATTGATTTCTAAAACCTGAGTCATAAAAATAAACCTTTTCCCTCTTCGTTAATTCAATTAACTTGTTAGTGGAAAAAGTAGGCAATGTCTTCACGACAAAAGATCTTTCTAAAATAGAAATATATTCTTGAGCAGTAGCATAGCTTACTCCCATACTACTATAATCCAACAGATTACCGGTTATCACAGCCAATCTTTTAACTACATTCCATAACTTTTTACTCTCTCTCAATGAAAAATATTTAATTATGTCCTCTTCTATCGTAGTGGTTACCAGAGAACTCAAGAGTTCCCTATCCTTAGTTATCACAATTTCTGGATATCCACCCCATACACAATATTCTTCATAGAGTTTCTCAAGGGATTCTGATTTTTCTGGTAATTTGTCTTTACCTTTAAATATGCCATATATCTTTTTATGCCCCTGAGAGTAAAGAAATGATGCTTCTTTGCTCTTCCATTCTACAACTTCACCAAAATTCAGAGGTAACATATCAAAAATATATACTCTCCCTACAAGATATTTCAACAGGTTCATCTTTATGTCAAAGGCTCCAGACCCACTTACTATTATAGGTTCTTGACCTAATTTATCATAAATTAATTTAAGGGCTCTTGCACCATCTTCTCCTAAATATTGTATTTCATCCAAGTATAACGGTGTTCCTCTTTCTCTTATGAATTCAATTGGATCTCTAAGAAAAGCTTCAATAGTAATAGGATCCTCAAAGGTTATGTATTCTCCTCCTTTTAACTCTTTTATTCTTTTTAGTAATGTAGTTTTCCCTGACCTTCTCGGTCCACGGATGATTATAATTTTTTTCCCAAATACGTTTAATACCTTATCTTCTAGTTCCCTAAATAAATACATGATTCTATTTCTCACTATAGCTTTATAAATTTAACTTTAACTTTGGCAGGGTATTAATTTAACCTTACTTTAACTTTGGCAGGGTATTAAACTAATTAACAGGAAGCTATCAGAGAATAAATCAAATATCAGATATTTTAAACCCAATCACCCATAACCCATACTTTTCAATCTCCTTCTTTTCAGGATCCCATTCTTTTAGCAAGAGGACGTCTCCTTCTTTGATCTCAAAATCTGCCAGTCTTATTTCAAATGTTTTCTTCCCCTGTTGTATTAATTCAAAATACTTTGGCCAGATTTTCTTTTCTATAACAGTCATAAGCAATCACCTGATTTTGTGATTAAACCGAAATTTACATGCCATATCAAAACTTTATAAATATATGTCGTCAAAATAAATAAGGTGTATCGAATGAATGATAAGAACAAGGAAATAGATAATAGAAACAATAAAACAGATAATAAGAGTAATAAAATAAATAAGATGATTAGTGAAGGTTCTGTGAAAATTAAGTTATCAGACGATGTATTCTATAATCCCCATATGGAATTATGCAGGGATATATCCTCACTTGCTGTTGGCGCGATAGGTAAGATATACACTCCTAATGAAGAAAAATTAAGAGTCTGTGATGGATTTTCAGCAACAGGTATTCGTGGTATCAGATATGCAGTGGAAAACAAAGATATCGTTGAATCACTCACATTAGTCGATGCCAACCAACACGCTATTTCATTAATGGAAGAAAACCTAAAACTTAATAACCTAAGAACTTATGATGCAGTACAGGATGATATCGTTCATCATGTATATGGTAAAGAATACAATTTCATTGAGATAGATCCATTTGGTACTCCACGGCCATTCTTAGATGCGATGATGTACAGTTTCAGATCACACAATAAGATTAAAACAGCCTATTTATCGGTTACTGCAACAGACCCAGCGGTATTATGCGGAGCACATTATAAGGCATGTCTCAAATTATACCATTCCATACCTCTAGATAACTTCTTCTGCCATGAAACAGGAATAAGAATCCTCTTGGCAAATATATCATGGTCAGCCAATCAATTTGATTTTGGTATTGAACCTTTATTCTCATTATCACATAGACATTATATGAAAACAATCATCAGACTCAAACGCGGTGCCAAATACGCTACTGAAAACACAAACCATACAGGTTACATAACTTATTGCCCTAAATGTCTCAGGATTATGACAGATAAACTTCCTTTCAGAACATGCAAAACATGCGGTAATAGAAATATTCAAGTCGCTGGACCATTATGGTTAGGGGAGATACATAATAGAAGATTTATAACAGCAATGCTTGACATCAACAAAGAAAGAGATTATAAAAATAAGGAAAAACTCGATAAACTCATTAGACTGATGCAAGGAGAGGTTGGCATGCCTCCATATTATTACAATACACATCAATTAGCAAAACAGATAGGCAAACCGCCAGTAAAGATTGAACAACTAATCAAATGCCTCAATGATAATGGTTATCTAAGCGTTAAAACGCATTTTGACCCTATTGGAATCAAGACTAAAGCAAATATAGATACCATTAAGAAGTGTTTTTAAACTCATATTTCTTGAAATTAATAAATCATTGTTTGATAAGGACACCATTAACTACCCCATGCTGTCCAGGCCTGCTCGTCACCTTCACTTTACCCAACTCAGTATTCACGATACCTCCTTTGGTCACGATATGCATTCTGACGTGGTGTCTATTTTCTGGTGTTGCTTCTATCCCAGTTATCTTTAGCTTCTTAGATATTCTCTTATTATTCTCAACAGTCGTAACGTTAACATACATCACTCTCTTTAATCGAATCTTTTCATTACCGCCTTTTGTCCTTATCTTCTTCCTCTCTTCTTTTTCACCCTCTTTGCCTTCAAGTATCTTCGTGTTAGCTGCAGATCTACCTATGAATCTTTTCTTCTTATCAAATATCTTCTTTTTCTTCTTGCCTGTGTTCTTTTTGGTTTTTGATGCTCCATGATATTGCTCCATAAATACACCCCATTCGTATTTTAAAATATTTTTTAAATAATCTCATTGTAAAATTGTAAGATTAGTGAATTGTTATGGGTATAATGGTTTTTAAAACTTACTCTCTGCCGGCTCGGGCGGTTTGGCGACCAGACCTGACCCTCCAGAGGCAGAAACATGAAAAGAAAGGAGTATAAGATTTATAAATTTATAAGTTTGGCTTTGGGATTGTTAGGAAGAGCAGGATAGCAAGATATTCGTGTAAATATTCAAAAAGAGTATATACTCAACACCAACACATCATCATACTTTTACTTGGCCTCATTAACAACCATCCAGAAAATCCTTAAAAGATTCAAAATCATGCCGTTTGATAAATCGGCATTTCAGGTAATGATATCTCAGGTCATAAATTCATTTGAAGATATAAAGTATTTCCTCAAAAGTGAAGTCCCCATCAAATGATAACAAAGATTTCAAACCAATACTAAAAAAAGACGAATAAAATAGTTGATATTAAAATGGTTTTAGCAGATAAAGGGTATGATAGTGAAAACAACTTATGTTTTGTTAAAAATAATTTGAATGCAGAACCAATAATCCCTGTTAGGGAGGAAATAGTTCTCCTCTGAAAAGTAGGAATAGAGGAAAACTTAGAAAGAAGATGTATCTAAGTTTAGAGAAAGATCCAGCAGTACAAAAGAAATATCATCAAAGAAGTAAAGTTGAGACTGTCTTCTCTGTTATATAGAAAAATTATTCTTTTATTGGATGTTTTCTACACAGCCGAAAAACCAAAACATTTAAATAAGCTATTATTTAAAAATAATCTTTAAATAATAGATAATTTGTTAAATTTTAATATTGTTAAATTTTAATAGTCATTCAATTATGAAAGGATTGTAAGGTTAAAGTTTGAATAGGATTAGATTTATGATTTATCGTATTATGAGATATTGGAGGTTAAATAATAGGAGTTGATGTTATGCCGATAATGAGATGTGAAAGATGCAGTAAACCAACGTATTATCTTACTACATGCACATATTGCGGTAGAAAGATTTGTTCAGATTGTGTAAAATCGTCTAGGATAGCTAAGAAAGGCGAAGGGTTACGAGTAATCTGTAAGGACTGTTGGACTGATGTTAAAAAAAGGAAGGAGTATAAATCATAAGATAAATTCCATGTAAGAATGTTAATAGATTAAACTTAGGGGGATTGATAACAAAACATATATTTAAATACTTTTGTCCTATTAAATAGGTACATAGGCGATTTCTAAACTATGATTTAAATAAGTATAAAATAAGTATAAAATAGGTATAAAATAGGAAGGTGATCTATTTGGAACAGATGGATAAGAAAAACCATGAAAAATTATTGAAAACAGGGACAACTACTGTAGCCTTGAAATGTAAAGATGGAATTGTTTTCGCTGCTGATAGAAGAGCTAGCGCATGGACATTTATAGCAGCTAAGAATGTTGAAAAGATACATAAAATAGATGATAATATCGCAATGACTATTGCAGGAAGTGTTGGTGATGCGCAGGCGTTGGTAAGATGGATGAGGACGATGGTCAAGGATTACAGAATAAAAGAAGGAAGACCAATGACTATTAAAGCAGCATCAACATTACTAGCAAATGTTCTATTTAATTACAAGCTGTCCCCATTTTGGGTCCAATTGATTATTGGAGGATATGATAGTAAGCCAGAGATTTATAATCTTGATGCTGTTGGTGGTACAACATCTGAAGAATTTATATCTACTGGTAGCGGTTCTTACCTAGTATATGGTGTTCTGGAATCAGAATACAAAAAGAATCAAGACCTTGAAGATGCGATGAGGTTAGCAATTAAAAGTGTCCAGATAGCTATGAAAAGAGATGCAGCAACAGGTGATGGTATAATGCTGGTCACAGTAACAAAAGACGGATACAAAGAATGGACTGATGATGAAATTAAAAGATTAATGGAAAAAAAGAAGCATAGATAAATTTAAGTCTTTTAATTTATTATTCATATACGTTTCTATGTATGCTTCTATGTGTTGGTGCGCATCCGGGTACTGTGAATATTATAAAAAAGAAAAAATCAATAGTTTTTACTTTAATAGTTTTTGTATAAGGATCATATTTGTCTGAGTTAAGCAATGATAGATAAACAAGCTACCGCATTTTATGTTTAGACCAATCAAAACATAAAGAAAGAAAAAAGGTGTAATAATGGATTTAAAAGAAATTGAAGCGAAAATCAAGGAAATAGTGCCAAAAGAATGTGGATTAACGATGATAGAGCCTGAAGGTCTTGCGATCGTGATTTATGTTACAGATATTAACAAGGTTTATGAGAACACTAATCTTATAAGACAGATTGCAGGCGCGATTAAAAAAAGAATCGTGATTAGGGTTGACTCTTCCAGGCTTATGGAGCCAGATAAAGCATTACCAATAATAAAAAAACTCATTCCAGAAGATGCAGGTGTTGATTCGATTAAATTCAATCCAGAGTTTAACGAGGTATGGATTGTTGCGTTTAAACCAGGCCTTGTGATAGGTAAAAAGGGTGCTGTTATAAAACAGATTATAACAAAAACTGGATGGTCAACAAGGATATTCAGATTGCCAACTATGGATTCAGCCACTATTAAAGGTATAAGGAATACTCTACTAAAAGAAAGTCCGAAGAGAAAAAAGTTTATGGTTAAGATGGGTAAAAGAATAAATAAAAATATTAAGAGAAGTGAATGGGTCAAAGTGACAGCTCTTGGTGGATTCAGGGAAGTTGGAAGATCATGCCTGCTTGTTGAGACAACAAATAATAAAATATTAATCGATTGCGGGATAAACCCGGATACTAGTGATAGTGCAAAGTTATATCCATATTTGGATACATTGAACATAGAATTATCTGACATTGATGCTGTGATATTATCTCACGCACACCTAGACCATTGTGGATTTATTCCTTATCTATATGCTTATGGATATAAGGGGCCTGTATTCGCTACCAAACCAACAAGAGATCTCGCGGTGCTTTTACAGATGGATTATCTACAGATTATGAATAGGTATGTTGATAAAGAACCTCCTTATAATATTAAACACATACATAAAGAATTAAGCAACACAATTACTGTTGATTATAACGAAGTCGTTGATATAACACCCGAAATTAAATTAACTTTTTACAACGCAGGCCATATACTTGGAAGTACAATGGCACACCTTCATATTGATGATGGATTACACAACTTAGTTTATACTGGTGATTTTAAGTATGGATTTTCAAGAATGCTTGATCCTGCCAACACACAATTCCCGAGAGTGGAAACACTATTTATGGAGAGTACGTATGGTGGGAAATCTGATGTCGTACCAAAACGCAGGGATGCTGAAGAAAAACTGATTCAGATAATCGGAGAAACACTTGCAAATAAAGGTAAGGTGCTTATTCCTGCTTTTGCAGTTGGTAGGTCGCAGGAGGTAATGCTGGTATTAGAAGAATATAAACGAAGAGGTCAATTTGATTCAACCATATATCTTGATGGGATGATACGGGAAGCATCAGCAATACATACAGCATATCCAGAATTCTTAAGGGCAGCGGTACAAAAAAGAATTTTAGCTAATGATAGCCCTTTTGAATCAGAGATTTTTGAAACTGTTAAAGGAGATAGAAAAGCTATTGTAGAGGGTGACCCTTGTGTTATTCTTGCTCCTTCTGGTATGCTTTCTGGAGGACCATCCTTGGAATATTTAAGGTTAATGGCAGAAGACCCAAAAAATACGCTTATTTTTGTTGGTTATCAAGGTGCATTTACGTTGGGAAGAAAACTACAGGGAGGAGCAAAACAAATACCGTTGATGAATGAAGATGGCAAAACAGATACAGTTAATATCAATCTGAGAGTCGAAACCGTTGAAGGATTTTCTGGTCATAGTGACCGTAAACAATTATTAGCATATGCAAGAAATGTCACTCCCAGACCAGAAAGAATATTTATTATGCATGGAGATCCAAGTAAGGAAGAAGATCTAGCTGGCACTCTGAATCATATGTTCCATATCAATACAAGTTGTCCGATGGACTTAGATAGCATTAGGTTAAAATAATCAAATCTTTTAATAATTCATCTCCAGAATAATTCCTTGCTTAATTCTTGTAATTCTGGTAAAGTCAATTCTTGCAAATGGTTAATATCCCTTATAGTGATTGATTTTTTATCCTTTCGCATCAAAGATAAGCATCCATTTATAACATCTAATTTTGCCTCAATATAGATACGAATCTTGTCTAATTCGTTTCTTACTCTTAGTATGGGATTTTCATACTTAATTGACCTGACCTTATTTATATATTTATCAGGATTTTCATAATCGTTTATGAATTTTACAAGATGATTCTGAGTGAAATTATTCACCATTGTTTGAAGAACTTTATCAGAAATGATAAAACCCATGATGCAGTCAAGGAATTTGTTGTATTCTTTTATAACAGAATTAGGATATGTTAATCCCATGCCATATCTTTCCATTTCTTTAATAGTTGATTTCACTAATCCTCTGATATTACTCCTCAATATCTTTTCTTTTTCATACAAACTCTTTTCTGTACATAAATATTCTGATGTTTTTGGTTCGATGTTTGAAAATTCTTTTAAAAAATCTCTTAACTTATCGTTTGTCCAGTCATTCCCTTTTCCGAATAATCCAGTAATGATCTTGACACGTATGTCCCCTGTTCCTTGATTTAATACCACAAACACTCCCCCCACTAGCCAATTTTTATTTTATATCTATTGAACAGTCGGCAAATCTTCAATTTACCAAGTTGCAATCTTTGATTGCCAAAATGAATCATCCTTGCTTTACCTTTTTAGTGCAGTTTTTGCCTGATGGGCAAAAATGCGCTTCTCTGTTTCAATATTATACTAATTTTTATTTTATATATTTAAATCAAATAACTTTATGTTTAAGGTTTGTCATATTCTGAGATTAAAAACTATCTTTATAGATTTACAAATCAACCTTGAGTTTAAGCTCTTTCCTTAACTCTCTATACCTATTCCTTATTGTAACCTCTGTTACTCCTGCGACATCAGCTACCTCTTTTTGAGTTCTTCTTTCACCCACGAGTGCTGCTGCAATATAAACGGCTGCCGCTGCAACACCGGTCGGGCCCCTGCCAGAGATTAACCCTTTCCTGAGCGCTTTTTTTAGAATCTGAATTGCCTTCTCCTGAACCTTGCCAGATAGCTTGAGCGCTGCTGAGAATTTAGGTACATAACTTGTTGGGTCAGTTAATGGAACATCTAAATCCAATTCCCTTCTTATAAATCTATATGACCTTCCTATTTCTTTCTTCTCAATGCCTGAGACACGTGATATCTCGTCTAGTGTCCTTGGTATACCTCTAATCCTACACACAGCATAAATCACAGCTGCGACAACACTCTCTATCAACCTTCCTCTAATCAGTTCTTGCTTAACACATTTCCTGTAAAGTAATGCAGCTGCTTCTCTTGTACTTTCATCAAGACCTAGATAAGAAGCTACCCTTTGTAGCTCGCCTAAAGCAATAGCTAGATTTCTCTCCATCGAAGATGATATTGACGCTCGTTTATGCCATTTCCTTATCCTATGTAACTGCGCCTGTTTCTTAGGTGATATCTTGGCACCTCTTATATCTCTATTATATTGATCTATCTCGGTAACAAGTCCTTTATTTGGTCTCATATATTTTATCGGAGCTCCACCTCTAGCCCTATTCTTTTTTTGTTCTGCATCAAAGGCTCTCCATTCTGGGCCAGAGTCTGCTATATGCTCACTTATCACAAATCCACAATCACCACAAACAATCTCACCACGCTCATAATCTCTAATTAGTTTCTTACTACCACATATTGGACATTTCTTAATTGCCATAAATTCACCTCAAAAGATAGTTTTATAATGTTTTTCCCTATATCCTTTTAACCACAGACTTTATAAATGTTTCGATATAACTGAGTTTTTGTAGTATCACAAAATTACTTCTTCTCATTGAAAAAGATAAAAATTACTTAAAGGAACTGAAGAACACTGAAAAACATGTTAAAATTAGGATCAATATATTAAAGTTAGAATAAAACGAACTGTTTGTGTAGAGAAGGGAGATTAAAAGATAGCAATAATCTTTGATTTTGCAATCCTTTATTGTAATTATTATATAAGCTAACTAAAACAAAACTTTCATAATAATGATTCAACACTTTTAGTGAGAATCTCTTTGTTTAGCTTGGTAACGAAATCATTGAATGTCATTGCACCAATAATCTTGTTCTGTCTTGTTCTAATGTTTACAGTTCTATCTTTGATTTCCTTATCACCAACGACTAACATGTAGTTGATCTTTTTAATCTGTGCATTACGTATTTTTTTTGACACACTTTCAGAACTATCATCCAGCTCAGCTCTTATTCCTGATTTGAACAACGCATTATAGATATGTCTTGCATAGTCAATGTGATTTTCTGATACTGGTATGACAATTGTTTGAACTGGTGATAACCATAATGGTAATTTTCCTGCATAATGTTCAAGTAGCATACCTATGAATCTCTCGATGCTGCCAAGGATTGCCCTATGCAACATTACAGGTCGATGATTGGTTGTTCCATCAGCACCCATGTATGTAATGTCTAATGTTTCAGGCATTGCGAAATCTAGTTGAATGGTTCCACATTGCCATGACCTACCCATACAATCCCTGATATGAAAATCAATTTTAGGACCATAGAACGCGCCATCTCCTTCATTAATTTTGTATTCGATACCTTTCTTATTGAGCGCTGCTTTCAATGCTGTTTCGGCTCGATTCCACAACGCCAGGTCGCCCATATAATCATCTGGTCGTGTGCTGAGTTCAACATGAATATCATTGAAACCAAATGTACTATATATTTCAAACGTGAGGTCGATCAGTTTCATTATCTCTGTTTCTATCTGTTCTGGCAGGCAGAATACATGTGCATCATCCTGCGTGAATGCGCGCACTCTAAATAATCCATGAAGCACACCAGCTAATTCATGTCTATGCACTAGACCGAACTCTGCCATCTTGATTGGAAATTCTTTATATGAATGAACCTTTGTCTTATATATAAGAACATGACCGGGACAATTCATAGGTTTAACTGCATAATCAACATCATCAATCTTAAGAAAATACATATTGTCATGATAGTGCTCCCAATGTCCAGATCGTTCCCATAGATTACGATTAAGAATTATAGGTCCTTTGACTTCATAATATCCTTCTCGTCTCAATATACTGCGATAATAATTAATGATAGAGTTATAAATTATCATACCATTTGGATGCCAGAATGGAAATCCAGGTCCTTCTTCATGGAATGAGAATAAATCTAATTCTTTACCTATTTTGCGATGATCACGTCTTGCTGCTTCTTCGAGCATGTTTAGGTAATTTCTCAACTGTTTTGCCGTTGGAAAGGAAATTCCATAAATTCTCTGAAGCTGTTTATTTCTAGCATCAGCATGCCAATATGCTCCAGAAACCTTTGTCAGTTTAACTGCTCCTATGTAGCCTGTTGATGGTAGATGCGGACCTCTACATAAATCATAAAAATCATCCTGCTTATATACAGATAAATTTATACGCTCATTGCTGGTATTATCAGTGTTGATACTGTTCTCATTAATAGTATTGCGTATGATATCGTTAATCATCTCGATTTTATATGGGTTATCTTTGAATAATTCCTTGGCCTGTTTTGGCGATATCTCCTCGCGGGTGATTGGATAATCTTTCTTAATAATCTCTTTCATTTTCTCTTCAATTTTTTTCAAATTGTCAGGTGTAAATGGATCATGGTCGATATCATAATAAAATCCTGTTTCTATTGCAGGTCCAATGGTGAGGAGAGCATCAGGGAATAATTCCTTAACTGCCTGTGCTAGTACATGGGCTGTAGTATGCCAATAAACTGCTTTTCCTTCCGGGTCGCTGAATGTTAATAGTTTGATTGAGTCAAATTCATCATCTTTGATTTCTGTTGTCATATCAAGTAATCTGGTTTTGCTATTACGTACTGCTTTAACAGCTAAATATTTTCTATTACCTTTAACAAGATTAATAGGTTTTATTAGCCCTTTGACATCCTGCTTTGTATCATCTATTATTAGTTCCAATATAAACACCTTTTTTCATGTTTTATTCTTCAACACTTTACTTATTCTTTTATTCATATTAATTACATTGCCCTTAATCGTCTTATTCTCTCATCCAAAGGGGGATGTGTTGAGAATAAATTACTAATTTTTTTCTTCAACGGTGATGCAATGAAAAGATGTGCTGTAGCATCAGTAGCAGTCTTTACATGCGTGTTATGCGTTTTAAGTTTTTCAAGTGCGTTGGCCAGTCCATCTGGATATCGTGTTATCTTTGCACCAGTTGCGTCAGCAAGAAATTCCCTACGGCGTGAAACTGCGAGACGGATCAGGTTGGCAAATATTGGTGATAATATAATGAATATTAATCCGATTATCATTAATATTATGTTACCATTTCTGCGGTTGCCACGGCCGAACAATAACATCCGGGTAGATATGTTTGCGATCATCGATACTAATCCAACAAGAACGGCTATCAAAGTCATAAATTTTATATCGTAATTCTTGATATGACTGATTTCGTGAGATATAACGCCTTCAAGTTCTTCGCGGTTCATTATCTTGAGCAAACCTGTTGTGACTACCACAGCAGAATGTTCTGGGTCTCTTCCAGTGGCAAATGCATTCGGTGCATCATCATTAATTATATATACTTTGGGTTTAGGGATCCCTGCAGCTATACTTAACCCTTCTACCACGTTGTGCAGATAGATGTATCTTTTGGGATCTGCTTCTCTGGCACCACTAACAGCTAGGACTATTCTATCACTGTAGTAATAACCGGTTAGTATGTATACAATGCTAATGAACGTCATAAGAATTAATAAGAAAGTACTCTCAAAAATAGATGATACTATGTATGCTATACCTATGAGTATCAAGAACACTGTCAGCATCAGTAAATATGAATCTCTTTTATTTCTTGAAATTTCATCATAAAAACTTGTCATATAATTCCACCATCATTCAAAGAAAATTGATAGATAATAAATGAAAACAAAAATAAAAAATAAAAGTGCTTGCTTAAAATTTGACCTTGACAGGCTTACGTGCTGCTGCTTCTTTGACTTCAAAGAATTCTTTTTCCTTGAAATTGAACATACCTGCGATAATATTATTTGGGAATACCTGTAATGAGTTGTTATATTCAAGGACAGAATCGTTATAAAATTGTCTTGCATAAGCTATTTTATCTTCGATCCCTTGCAATTGTTCTTGTAAAAGTTTGAAGTTCTCACTCGCTTTTAAGTTTGGATAATTCTCCGCGACTGCAAATAATGATTTTAAGGCATTGGTTAGCATACTGTTAGCTTTTGCTTTCTCACCTACTGTTTTAGCTTTCATTATAGATGCTCGTGCTTTTGTCACTTCTGTAAATACCGACTTTTCATGCTTAGCATAACCCTTTACTGTTTCAACCAGGTTGGGTACCAAATTATATCTTTTCTTTAGTTGGACATCCACTTGCGCCCAGGCATTATCTACCCTATTCCTCTGCACAATCAACCTGTTGTAAATTCCAATTATGAATAATACTAAAAGCAAGATGATTATGCCTATTATCAACCATATCATTTTCTCACCTCATATCTCTTATTTATATCTTTCATATCTCTTTTAATACTTTAAAAGTAGAAATAAGTTTAAAATGTTATCGTTATTGTTGTAAGCGTTTATAAATATTCTGACGATTGTTTGATTTTATATCATAAACTCACTTTCTGGCTGGAGGTAAATAATCTTTTTCCTTCTTATTTGTCTGATGATTAACTATGAATAAATAAGGTATGAGAAAAATTAACAAATAAATTAATTATATAGGGAATAGAAGAAACATCTTAAATCTTTGATTGCAAATCTCGTTTGTCGGACATTAAATTGGACCTGTAGCTCAAAGTTAATAGAAAAATACGATTTTTATGGGAGTATATTATTGCCGATATAAAGTTTTATTCACGATGAAAAATTCAAAGTTCTAAATGAAAGAAATTTACAAATTAATCTGCTAACTTTTCTATTTTTGATGCGATTAAATTTAATCTATCTGACAAATCATCCAATGATAACGTCCCAGTTGTCACAGTTGATATTGGAATATCATTATCAACATTCAACACTGCCTCACTGGTAGTAAAGTCAACATCAATCGTAGCATTTGTTTTAATAACATCATTAAGCTGGATCTTCATGGGAACTCCTGTACGAGCATCAACTCCAATAAGGGTCTTGTTAATATTAATATCAACTGGTATAACTATTTTCTGCCCACCTTTAGAGAAAACATCGGCCACTGGTATTGTGCCACTCAGGTGCAATGTTGCTGTTGCAGGAGCAGTCATGGTTACTGCTTCATTTTTTATACCTCTTATATCAGACGCTAAACTCAATAATAATGTTTTATCTTCATGAGATAATCCAGCTGATGGGGATACCATAACCATATAGAGAGTAGCAAATGAAACTAAGAGAGCAATAACAGCGATAAATAAGGATATATCATTAGTCATTGGTCTTTTTCTAATAGGCGTAAACGGTTTAACCACAGGTGGTGAAACTGGGCTTTTGGGATGGGAAGGTGACTGTATAGGTTTTAACTTAGAAGGAACAGATTCTGGCTCACTTTGAATTGGTTTTTTAACAATAGGAATTTTAGGGATATGAAATCTAGATGTCTTTGAGGAGCCGGGAGGTTTAGGAATTTTAGATGGAGGTGAAATTTTATTTCTTCTATAAGTACTTGGTCTTTTCTTGAATTCGCTTTCATCATCCGACATGCATATCACCTATTATTATTAAATAAGTAAGAATTTTAAACTTTGGCAATGCCATACAAATGTTAAATGTATTAAATTCTTTCCATCATTTATTATTGATGAATGATTCTCCTATTACTATTACTGATTCTTATTTACTGTGGCCTTCTTAATGTCTATTATCTTACCCCAATCCAATGATAAGGTGATAGTTGTATTTATAGAATCATTAACATGATGCAAGCCGGGCAATGGATAATTGAATGTAATTGGATCATAAATACCTTGTGATGTTTGCGCATGGGAATATAATTGTACGTAAGATGTGATGTTGTTTATTTTTTCATTTCTTTTTATATCATCTAAGTAATTAACAATATTATTTATGATTGTAGCATTAGTGATATTAAGTTTCAGAACCATCTTTTTTGTTCCATTATCTGTTTCGTTTATCTCAGTATCTTTATCCAATTGTTCAAAGGAATATCCAGATGAATGCGTTATCTCATCTAATCGCTCTTTTATACCTTTTTCATCATTTCCATTAAATTCGATTTTATTTATTTTTTTTATGTTCATTGAAATATTTACTACTCTAGTCACTGGTTCGATTGATACACTATTTGAATCAATATATATCAATTTATTATTTTGTACGTAACCAGATAATTCTACTTTAACATCATCTCCTATATCATATACTGGAGGTGCTTTTATCTTAATAGATTCTCCTGACAAGTCAATAATCGTTCCTTGCACACTAATATTATCCGGGAATTGGATATTTACATCAGAATACATTTTATATCCATAACTGGATAATATATCTGATATCTGTTTAGTATACAAAGAATCCTTAAGATAAATAAGAGTTTTGTTAGAATTATTTTTAGAGATGTCTATCATAGACGATATTAAACCAGATGTCTTATTGTCATTCATTAGGATATCTTTAAGCTCTTCATAATTACCTTCAACAGAAAGATAACTACCATAAGAAGCTAATTTTGAATTTATCGTCAATTGAACTGGATATACCTGATTGTCATTGGTATGCGAATTCTTATTTCTATTGCTTAATGCTCCCACTGCGAACATCTGAATGACGAATACGCTTGAAATAACTAAAACAAATATTGTAATTATTAATTGTTTTTTATCCATCAAATCACCATTGAGTTAAAATTTAATACATAAGTGTTTTTAATATTTGTGTTTTGATGTTAGTGTTTAGATTTTTTATTACATTCATCTGATTTTTGTGATTTTAAGGTGTTGAAAAAACATGTAGGGCTCATCTTATCAACCTAACCCCAATCATCAACCCAACCAACCAAAAAAAAGAACAAACCAACCAAAATAACTCAATCCAACCCAATCATCAACCCAACCAACCAAAAAAAAGAACAAATAAACCAATCAATCCAACCCCAACCACAAACAAACCAACCCGCGAATCATGATTTCTATTTTTACTATCATGTTTATCTGATTTTTTATGTTGGTTTTTCGGTTGATGGTTAATTAACGAAGTGATTAAGTTTAATAAGCAAGTTAGTTAAATGCCTAACAACTTCGGCAATGATTATAAAATGTTTATTGATATTTTAGGAATATTCATAAGAATATTTATAAACGCTTATGTTTTAATTAGTTATATGCAGATAAATGTTCTCCAATGATAAATAATATAAATCCAAATTTTATGATTATGATAAATGGAAGTCTAGGTGATTTAATGAATAAAGATGATTTATTATGGATTGATTATACTGTTAAAGATGCTGATACTGGTGTTATGTTGGAAGAGAAGAAGAGTCAGTTGATAAGCATAGAAAAGAGTACTTTTCCAAATGGTGTGAAGGCTCAGTTATTATCATCTAACGTAGGTGATACGGTTGAAGTTGTGGTGGATAAACCATATGGCGATAGAGATGCGTCTAAGATAAGAATAGTTCCTTTGAGGACATTTCATAATAGTAAGATACAACCATATCCTGGCTTACCAGTCACGTTGGATGGCGTATTCGCCGTTGTCAAATCAGTAAGTGGAGGTAGGGTGATAGTGGATTTTAATCATCCTTTTGCTGGTAGGACGGTTAAATATATACTCAAGATTACAGGTTTGGTTACAAAACCGTTGGAAAAAATCAGAGCGATTGCCAATGTGTTTAAAATAGACGAAAAAGATATTAAAATAGAAAAGAAAAAAGAAGATGTTTATGAGGTTGTTATCGATAAGGGTAAGTATAATAAGATACTTGACTCATTCAAGGCAAATATTGCCTATTTTATTCCAGGTATTAAAGTAAATGTTATTGAGAAGTGATGAAGGTATGATGTTTAAATCTGCAAAGCTTTTAGGCATTGCTGTTTTAATGTTTATTTTTTCATTTATTATATATCTGTTGGCATTTTTGAATCTTATCAAGAATGATATATTATCTGGTATTGCATTTATTTTGTTAATCGGTTTTTTTGTTTTTATGATATTGGGTTTGATCCTTAGGCCAAGAGAAGAGGTAATAAGAGATGGAATAATGAGTAATGAGCACGGTAAAAGGAAAGGATAATGTATTAGATGAGGGGAATTGATTTATTTTTTGATTTATGGAATCTATTTGTTTTATAGGTTTATTTATGTTTTCATTAATCATAAGTTTTATGGTTAACAGTAATAGGTTTTGTTTTGGTAAATCTTTTCTTGTAATGTATAAAGTTGTGTATAAAGTATAAAATTTATATCAGACTTTTTTTGTCTGCCGTGAACCGAAGGTTCACGTAATACATGCTCATAAATTTAAATTCGCATTTTCATGAATAATTATGATTTTTCTCATTTCATCTTTTTGAGCTTTATAAATTTCAAAATAAAATAAGCATAAACCTTATTTCCTATCTCCCTAAAATTTTGGTATGAGCATTAACAAGAGATCTCTTTTTTAGCTGGTTCTAAATACTTTTGCCGTTCTCATTTTTTCAAATTTGAGAATCTATGAGTTTTGGTCCTTACATTTTAATATAACTGTTTTCCTTCGCCGTAGACTGCAATCGGATAATTCTCAAGATTGAAAGGGTCTCCGTTCCATCCAATGAAGGATGCCCATTTATTCTTATCAAGGGTCCCGAGGAACTTATCTATTCCTAGAATTTTTGCGTTCTGATATGTTAGTATGGATAACGCAGCTTCTTTTGGCATGCCTGCTCTTAAGAACCATCTCAATGTGAGTGGTAGGGTATTTTGCATAATGACAGGATGATCGCTCATCAATCCAAAATTAACTTTTGAATCTAATAAATATTTAATGTTTTTCCAATTCTCATCTCTTAATTCGACCTTATACGGAAATGAATCCATTGGGCCATAAATTACATTAATACCTCTTATTTTCAACGCGATAAACGTATCAATATCATGGACATTACATGCATGTTCAACAGTAGTTCTAATCTTGAATTCGTCTGTTATGCGCAGTAATGAATAGATGTCATCTGATTTATGCACATGAGTTCTTAAGAATTCTTTACCTTTCAACAAATCAGCTATTACCTTTTCATTTGGGGATAGTTCATCTTTGTTATCATTTTTTGAATCCTTCCTTTTTCTCTTTCTATTTGTTTTCTTTATCTTTTTATCCTGCTTATGTAGTTTATTCTGAACTGTCATGAATGCTTTTCGTAAAATAGCAAGCGAGCCCATACGTGTATTTGGTCTTGTGCCTTTCCAATCAGTTGTTGATTTAGGGTTCCACCCAAATGCCGCTTTAATTCCAGCTCTACCTATCAATGCATCACTGGTATTCTTAGCATAATTCTTGATGATAGCTGTCCTACCTCCGATTATGTTACCACTACCTGGTAATACACATGAATATAATATTCCAGATTCGATTGAGTTCTTAAAAGCAGAATCATCCATTTGGACAGAGTCCAACGCGTCGGTTAATGTTAATATGCTTTCCATGTGTTCATTAACATCATCATTATCATAAGGCTCACCAGCGCGTTCCATACCAATATGGGAATGTGCATCGATGAATGCTGGTGTAACAACTTCAAATTTGTTAATTAATTCATAATCCGGCTTTTTCTTAGAAATGCTGATAATCATATCATTAAAAACCAGATAAACATCTCTTAACGGTGCTTTATCATATCCAGTGTATAAAAGCTCGGCTTTCACACATTTTATATCCTCTTTATTTTTACCTCTTTTATCCCTACTCTCACTAGATTTTCTTATTTTTCTATTTATCATGCAACCACCTTTTTTGCGTATTAAAAATGAAACTTACAACATGCTCATTCATCCACATTTTCTTGAACTGTTAATAAGAAAATGGATGCGGTGGGGAGTAGTCCGCCTTCTGTTTCAGACGGCATTATACTAAGCGCCATTTGGCTTGCATCACAAGCATCCTGACGCGGCTCGTTTCATCTCTTTCCATGAAAAGTCCGTTCACCTCATCATCCTGCTCATGGAAGAGTATCGTTTCTGTATCCGCGACTCCCTTAAAGAGTGGGATGCTGATAAGATATAACCTTATATGATGGGCGGAACTTCCTCCTGTCTCTCAAGGAGCAGGTCAGCCGTCCTCCCACCGCAGTAAGTATATGAAAATTTGGGTTTTTAAATGTTTCATAAAAAATTATTTAAACATTAAGGAATACCTTATTGCATGGGAGAAAAGGAAAATAAAAAACTTAAAAAAGATGAAGTAAAAGAGAAAGCGTTAAGATATTTTATGACTGGATATAACTGCGCGGAATCTATCGTTAAGGCATCACTTGAAAAACTAAATATCAAAAACAGAGAAATTGAAATGATAGCAACACCTTTCGGTCGCGGTATTGCAGGATTTGGAGATATCTGCGGTGCAGCAAGCGGTGCGTTATTAGTTATCGGTTTATTGTATGGAGAAGTCGAAAAGAATAAAGACAGAACAAAATGTTATCTCCTTAGCAAACAGTTCATGGATGAATTTGAAAAGCGTATTAGTGAGGTTGACTGCAATAAAATAAAAAAGAAAGGAATACCCTGTACAAGATGTATAGAAACATCAATAGATATTCTTTTTGATTTGAAAGTTCTGTGATCCAGACTATTTCCATTAGCTTGTTCATTAACTAGTTCTTCGTCAAGATTATTTACTTAACCGTTAATAGGTCGCTCGAGTAATAATTATCCTTTGTTTGTTTTTCCGTACTCCTTCTTGTTTCTCTGCTCAACCTTCTCTCTGTAGCCCAAATCACCGTTATACGCACAGAATGGAATGCGCGTGCATTGAGGAGTGATATAATGTATTGTGCAATATTTCAATCTTTCAAGGTCTAAATTGTATAGGTCCTGGAAATGCATAGTCCCAATGAATAATGTATGCAGATGGAAGTTGGTCAACGCGTCCATATCACCGGGATGAAGAATAACTTCCTTTAATAAATTCTGTATCTTGAGATTATGGGGTTTCTTATCATTATCAATCGTAGAAAATAGGTCTTTAATAAGGGCTAACATCTTTATTGAGCGTGATAGTTTAGATGATTTCTCAAGTTCATCTCCATACTTATCCATAATCCTGATGAACCTATCAACATCTACGAATTCAGGGAATGGTATGAGTTTATCGTCTTCATCTTTGAACAGATAAGTCGCAGAACCACATAATGGATGTGAAGAGAACATAATCCCTTTTTCACCTGTAATTGATTCAAATAGTTTAGTCATAGGAAGGACAGTGGGAACAGGATACCAATCCCTTCTTTTTATGATTCCATTACTCTGTTTTTCCAGGTCTCTTCCTAAATCAGAAATTGTATATCTCTCCTTTTCTCTAAGATCCCGGCTCATTCTGCCACAGAACGATATGGGTTGAAAGTTAACACCTCTGATAACATCAATATGTTCAGTTGCAAACTTGATAATCGGCCAAATCTGGTCATCATTAATACCTTTGAGTATTGTAGGTACAAGGACAATCCCTATCCCAGCCTGTTTACAATTATCTATGATTTTATCGATTATAAGGTGATTCTTTTTCTCCTTGTTTGATTTGTCTGTCAAACCGTCAAAACTGAGATAAATAGTTGGCGGGCCGGCTTCAGCAAGTTTTTTTGTATATTCTAATGATGAAGCGATTTTATAACCATTGGTAGCTACCAGTATAAAGAGCTTTTTATCACGTGCATACCTTACGATATCTATGAAATCCTCTCGCATCGTAGGTTCACCACCAGAGAACAAAACAGAAGGAGCAGGCGGGTTCATGTTTCTTAGGTAGTCTATTTGTTTTTTAATAATATCAAGCTCTGGTTCATAAAGCCAGCCAGCGACAGCCGCATTTGCAAAGCAATAAGAACATCTTAGGTTACATCTATTGGTAACATCTATAATACCTAAAACAGTTGGTGATTGATGCATGTTACAGGATTCACAATTATACGGACATCCAGGGATATCCTTTGAAGGGATATATTCATAAAGCAGGTCAAGATAATTCAAATCCTTATTAAACTCATTCAAATCAGATATCCTCTCTATAAATTCACCATGTTCTGGGCATGTCTTACGCATATATACAATACCATCCTTATCATAGAGTTCAGCATCTATAACCTTCTTACATTCCGGGCATACACTTTTAGTTTTTATTAATACCATTTAATCACCTTAAAATTTAGTATTCTAAATAAAAAGAATCAAAACGTCTTAAAAAGAAAATATATAGTTAGTAATAAATCTATTATGATATAAAAACGTTTCGGTTTTAGTTTGGTTTTTGAGCAGTGTAGAAAGCCTCAGAAAATAAATAAACAAAAATAAAGAGATTGAGCATGTTTCTTATTTCTCATGTTATCATCTTTTCGGGTTAGGGAGTTGTCTGGCCGCCAGATCGCCCGACCTCTCAATCTCAATAAGAGATATAAATCTAACATTAAAAGATTTCTATACAGCTGATCCAGAACAATCCTTTTAAACCTTAGTACTTAAATTTCTCATATGGTTGAAAATATGAACG
Source organism: Microcaldota archaeon (assembly GCA_021163645.1). Lineage (GTDB taxonomy): Archaea > Micrarchaeota > Micrarchaeia > Anstonellales > JAGGTN01 > JAGGTN01. The sequence goes on from JAGGTN010000032.1 coordinate 23,954, forward strand.
TTTTTGAAACTGTTAAGCGTAATACTTTGGAGATCCTCACAGATGATGAATTGGAAGCTCTCTTAGAAAGAGGAAGTGTTTCTGCATATTATGGTACTGCGCCCACTGGGCCGGTGCACATAGGATATTTTGCAACGCTTGGAAAAGTGTTTGATTTTCAATCAGTGGGGATTAAAACTAAAATTTTGATAGCAGACATTCACGCAGCCCTAGATGACCTTAAGACTAAATGGGAAGAGATTGATCTTAAAGCTGAGTATTATCAAAAATGTTTTGAACTTGCCTTCCCATGGAAGAGTAAGCCCGAATTCGTTAGAGGTAGCAGTTATCAGTATAATACTAAGTATTATAGGGACATCTTGCGTGGTGCAACGATGACAACTGTCAAACGTGCAACGCGTGCAGCATCAGAAGTTACTCGTATGAGAAATCCTAAGGTTAGTGAACTCATTTACCCCATCATGCAGGCATTAGATGAAGAATACCTTAATGTTGATATTCAACTTGGTGGGATTGACCAGAGACATATACTTGCTCTTGCCCGTGAACTATTGCCTCAGTTAGGGTATATGAAGCGTGTTGAAGTTATGATGCCTTTAATGCCTTCATTGAAAGGTCCTGGCACCAAGATGAGCGCCAGTATACCTGAAAGTCATATCAAGGTTTATGATTCAGAGGATGCAATCAAACGTAAAATCCGCAAGGCATACTGTCCCGAAGGTATTGCAGAGGAAAATCCTATTCTTGGAATTTGTAAGTTCATAATATTTCCAGTAACCAGCAACTTATTAATTACCCGGCCAGATAAGTTCGGAGGTGATGTGTTATTTAATAATTATGAAGAACTTGAAAAGGCATTTATCGAAAAACATCTTCATCCTGCCGACCTGAAAAGTGCAGTGGCTGATAGTTTGGTTAAATTGCTTAAACCTGCGAGGGAATACTTTGAAAGTAATGTTGACATATTAAACCAACTGGGTAAGGAATTTTTGCCGTAATTTTTAATATGGGATTGTTAGGGTTATGATTGATATCGAGTAATATCTTTCTTGTGAGAAATATGTTTTGACTGCAACGAAGGGAAGAATTATAAAAATGAAAAAGAATCAGAGTTTTCATTTTTCTTTTAAGTCACCACCACTTTTTAACGGAATATGTAAATGTTGTCTCGCTATTCTTAGGAACCTCAACGTGCCATTTAACTTTGGTTGCAGATTCTTTTACATACGATATGCTTGATTGGGTAATATCCCAATTTCTCCATCTTGGCATCTCACTGATTACTTCCACAGTTACACTTTCATTTTTCCTGTTTGTTAATGTGACTTCGTAACTGTCTTCTTCGACTCTTGAACTGTACTCTTTATGATTAGTGTTTTTAACCGATGCTAATATGTCAAATGCTTTGCCAGTATTAATTGTTACATTTTCGCCTAGTGGAGTATTATCGATCGTATCCTCACCTGCTAACATGTATCCGTTGAACCCGTTGTCAGTGTAAACTTTGACTGTTCCAGAGGGTAGTACAGCACCGTTATTCTCTTTTGTGTTGGCAAACTCAATACCAATATCTACAGGGTCATTTTCCCGTGAATTTATCCATTGAGATATTGTGTATGTATATTTCTTTTCTGCTGGAACATTGATGTTGACTATAGAGGTTAATGTTGTTTCGCCGTATTTGAGATTGACAGGTGTTGGAACATGGTAAGTATGATATTCATAAGCTTGTGATTGTTCGGTCTGTTGATAACTGCCATTGGCCATTGCTGTTTCAGCATATATCATTTTTGAATACCCACGATAATAGTTAGTAGGCAGTACCCTGTTGATATTGCCAGCTACCAGTGTGATATCAACATCGTCATAATCTCCAGCAGTATTGGTTATGTGTGCGATCCCGTTCAGTTTCAGTTGATTGTCTTCAAATATTGCAGAGTACTCTGCAGACCATGATAACCCTTCAGTTATGTATAAGATATTAAGCGTGTTCTGTCCAGTGCACTGTGAATTAACAGTTAACATCAATTTAGGTAGTGATGAACCTGAATATACAATATTGTCAACGTTGTCCATTGGAATGATTATTGTTTGTGCAGACGTGGTTAGTATTATATTGTTGCTCATAGATATTACTTTACCGGTGTATACATTTCCGTTAGTGGTTGTCACTGTTACAGTTTTATCATTCAGTGTTTGCATAGCATCTTTATAGTTCTGTGAGATGATGTTTAAACAGTCAGATGATATCATAATACTTCCAGGCAACACATTCCTGTAAAAGTCTAATGGTAATGTTTGCACACCTGTGTTCAGGTTGACTGTTCTATCCTCGTTAACTGTGGCATAACCGTTTCCAATAGTCATTGTAGTGGTTGCCATGGTCCATCCGATCATGATCATCATTATGAACAAAAACTTCCATTTCATATTATCACCAATGATTAAAAGAAAACGAATAAATATAAACCTTATAGATTTTATTAGGAATAAACCTTATACATCTATAACTTTTCCTGCCCCGCAAACTAAACAGTCGTTACCAAACTCGCGGACAAATATTGATTTTGCACGATCGCCTGTGCAGTGGCATGGCATTACTCTTTCAACACCCAATTCCTTAAACAGTTTAATGACATTCATTATTTCATCATCTGAATAATCTAACATATGAAACCCGCCAAATACCATATAAATATTTTCCTTAGGAAACCAATCATGAACGTGCCTGACGATATTTTCAATGCCTGGGTGCGAACATCCGCCTATTATTACTAATCCTTTTGGTGTCCTTATCATCATTGACTGTTCCTTAATGCTTCCTATTTCTTTATACTTCCCATCACCTGAGTGTAACGGGCCGGTTGAATAAACATCATCCCTGATTTCTGAGAAATCGATTATCTCTGAATATAAGAATCCTTTACTTTTTATTGTTTGTTTGATATCTTGTGAGAATGACGGGAGAATATAAATAATCGTATTGAGTTTTTTATTATCCATGCTATCCAAAATTCTCGCAAGCCCGCCTGTATGGTCCCAATGATCATGCGAAATAAAAACAGTATCAATCTCTTTTGGATTTATCTTGAGGGTTTTCATATTACTTAAGAATATATCTCCATTTGCACCAGTGTCAAACAAGATTTTATTACCATTCTTATCATCAGTGCTTGTATCTATATAGCATGAGAAACCCCAGTCATTCTTTAACTCATCACGAATGGTTTCATTATCATAAACGATTGTGATTTTCATAAGGATGTTATTATATAATTGTTTAAATCGTTTTCGGTACGTTTTGTACTATGATATTCATATCACCCATTTATCCCCTCATTTCATCTCCATCCCTTCACCAACCATGGCCTCAACCAATACACCAAGTAACTGAGCATGTGCAGGCCTATTAGAATCTATTACTTTTCCATTCTCATCCATTTCCCA
>JAGGTN010000026.1 GCA_021163645.1 Microcaldota archaeon
ATAAAAAGGTTGTTGATGCAGTTGTTAACATGAAACCATTAACAGAGATATACCCAGAATTTGAAAGATTCTTTACTCCTATAATCAAAAAGATGTATGAATTGAATGATTAAACAAAGGTGTGATGTAATGATAAAGATTGATAGAAAGCGATTAAACCGTGCAGTATTGAAATCAACGCAACAAATAACCAAAGCAATCCCTATCATTTTAGGGATAATATTATTGATAAGCTTGGCAATCGCCAGCATTAAAAATACTGATTATTCACTATTGTTTACTAAAAATCCTGTCATTGACCCGTTGATCGGTGCGATGTTCGGGAGTATAATGGCAGGCAATCCAGTAACAAGTTATATCATCGGTGGAGAATTATTAAAACAGGGTATCAGTCTTATGGCAGTAACATCATTCATAGTAGCATGGATAACTGTGGGGACTTTACAACTTCCTTATGAAATGATGATGCTCGGGAAAAGGTTTGCGATAATCAGAAACATCATTGCATTTGTATCATCAATATTGGTTGCAGTGATAACTGTCAGCATAATGGTGATGATCCAATGAACAAAGGTATGATTTTTTTGGCAGTATCAATAATACTGTTTATATCAATAGGGTTAGCCACTGGCAAAATAAACCAGGCAATCGATAAGTTTATTTCAATATTAACAAACATTGTCTTGGTGCTTATGCTTATATGGGTGATCATGGTATTAACAGATTATTTTATCACGCCAAAAGAAATGGCAAAGTTTATGGAAAATAACAAAGGAGTAAAAGGTTGGGTGATTGCAGTCATTGCAGGCCTTGTATCAGTTGGAGCGATATATTTATGGTATCCAATGCTAAGCAAGATGAAAAAACAAGGAATCACAAATGATATAATAACAATCTTCCTATATAACAGGGCAATAAAACTGCAACTCCTCCCTATGATGCTGTACTATTTTGGATTAATGTACACAATAATATTAACCATTGTTATGATTATCATGTCAGTTGCCAACGGGATAATTGTTAAGAAGCTTCTTGATTCGTCACAATAATAAATTGGTGGTAAAATGGTCAGACCAAGAATAAAAAGAATAATTGAAAAATTTCCAAATATAACATATTACAAACCAGCAGGTGTGCCGTTATCAGTTCTTGAAGAGGTTGTCATCACATTTGATGAACTTGAAGCTATCAGATTAACCTCATTAAAAAATATGTCACAGGTTGATGCTGCTGACAAGATGGGCGTGTCACAGCCCACAATTCACAGATTAATATTAAGTTTTGAAAAGAAGATTACTGATGCTCTCATAAACGGTAAAGCGATCAGGATTGAAGGAGGTGATATTATGCCGAACAGGGATGGAACAGGTCCTGCGGGCGCACGAGGTTATGGTAGAGGAAGAGGTCGTGGGCAAGCACAAGGCCGAGGACAGGGCTACGGTCGAGGCAGAGGACAGGGGATAGGCCGCCCGGTCAATTGCAGGTGTCCAAAGTGTGGCACAACTGTTCCCCATTCTCCTGGCGTACCATGTTACACGCGCAGGTGTCCAAAGTGTGGAACTCCAATGGTGCCAGAATAGGATGTTAGACAATTAAATATCATACGTTGATTTAATACTCTGGATATCAATTCACTTAACATTAACAGCACTTCTGACAATATAATGGTAATCACTTTAACTATCTATTCTGTTTTGTTTTAGATTCCAAATTAGCCATTCTTTTACTAATCTCTTTGCTAACTCCTTCCAAATTAAGATGGACTCCCTTATCATCAAAAGAAAGGGCAAACATTCTGAAATTATCCTTATCATCAAAGAACCCTTTTTTGTGCATGTCACCTTCCTTAACAAGAAGTATTGGCACCTTTTTGCCTTTCACAGAACACTGCACAAGAACAACAGGTATCTCCTTTGATTCCTTTTCAGGAAGTGTATTTCCGATACCGTGTGTATGTGTATAATCACCAACCTCTTCTCTTACAGTTCTGTACCTGCCTGATTCATCCAAATCATAATCATAAATCCTGTACAATCTTAGCTTTTCAGTAGGTATCATAAAAATCCATTTATTAAACACCTTATCCAGACCAGATTTCTCCAATTCGTCTAAAATGACCTCAACTACCTCAACTCCCTGGTTGGTTAATTCCGCAACCAGCTTGATGTCATCAGCATCATTGCTCTTTTTATTTTTCATCTTTCTTAAAATCATTAAATCAAGTGCGGCAAAATAATTCCTGTACCCTTTCAATCCGTCCGGCATTCTTTTATGTGTTGTTGCGTCCAGGACGACTGTTGTCATCTGTTTTCTTATGATATTGTCTAATTGGCTCTTATCGAATAATTCTCTTTTCAAAAATACCTCTCTTTCGTGCATATCAGTTGAAGAAACCCTTGATATTGAAAAATTAACATCCTTTCTTCCTTTGAAATACAGCTTCAACGGCAAAGAATAGAACAGTCCCAAACTTGTGTTTCCTATAATCTCCAATTTTCTTCCCTGGCCAAGCAACTCCTTAATGATCTTGTTTTTAACAACCAGATTCTCATATGCCAATGAATCCATCTCATATTTCTCTATTTCTGGGATTTCTTCATGTTTTTTGGTTGATAATTTTTTGAATTCTTCAAAAGGCATGATAAGCTTGTCTATATCTTTTTTGGAGAATTTATTCAGGTGAAATATTAGCCTACTATATTCTATGATTAAATCTGCCTCTGAATCAGGATTAAACTTATACCCTTCAATCCTATTTCTCCTTTTCACCAATTCTTCTATGGAAATCTTGCCATTCTTTAGAAGTTCTATCAAATAGGGTTTTGGAAAGATTCTAATACTTATAAGCTCTTTGCCTATTTCCGGG
>JAGGTN010000025.1 GCA_021163645.1 Microcaldota archaeon
GTGTTCGGGATGGGTGATTTTTTGTTTTTGGTCGGATTAGTTAAGATATCTAAGATTTTAGGCAGGATCAGAATATTTATAAACATTTACAAATAGCAGAGCATATTTTAAAGCTTACTTAGCATATTAACTTATGATAAAATCTTATGTTAAGGGTAGTCGTGCTGAGAGAGAGCTAGTAAAGATATTTCAGAGTAATGGATATTCAGTTATAAGGGCAGCAGGTTCAGGGAATGATTCAATGTGTCCTGACCTTCTTGCTTTTAAAACAGATAAACAATATGGTTTTGAATCAAAATCATGGAAGCGCAATGTATTAAATTTGAAAATCCCCCAAGTAGAAGGGTTATTCAGATGGAAAGAAAATACAGGTATAACCACTATGGTTGCATGGAAAATCCCTCGGGTAGGATGGAGGTTTATACCTATTGAGCTATTAAATAAGAATAAGAAGGGGTATAGTATAAATAAAACGAAAGCACTAGAACTTTACACTATTGATGAGATTATCTAAAAAATTACGATATGATAAATAATATCTTAGACTGTGGTCCAATGAGATTGAAAAATTTTAAAAGTTATATTGTTGCTGTAATAATCCTCATGATTTCTTTATCTTATATTATCTTTTATACTAGTTTTGTAGAGGATTATGATTCTGTTGCAGTGGGCAAAATAACTAATCAGATGGATGGTTCGAGAGTTTTAATTTCTGGCATTGTTGATGATGTAGTGGAAAATGGTTTTTATGTATGTGAATATGATGAGTGTATAAAGGTAACAGGAAATTATGAAGAGATAATATATCCTGGCGATAAGGTTACTGTGTGTGGAACTATTAGCTCTTATAAAGGACAGAAATTTATAAGGATTGATAGGTTAATGCAGAATTAGAATCATTTGAATCTAATATTTAGGTATCTTAGTTTAAAGATGGTTTTATGATAATAAGCATTATTCAGTTAATCATATCTATATTCCTAGGGATAATATCTGGTCTAATCCCTGGGATTCATTCTAATCTTATCAGCTCTATCATGTTAGGTATAATACCATCTAATTCACTTATCCCAGCGTTGTCTATAATGTTAGGTGTTGCAAGCATCCTCGCGTTTTATCCATCAGTATTTTTTGGCATGCCTGATGATCCAACAATGATATCTATGCTTCCAGGTTATAATTTGTATCTAAAGGGAAAAGGATTGATAACATTAAAAATTATTAATCAGGCAATACTCTTTTCATTGATTATTTCGATATTAATTCTTCCTTTGACAACTGTTGTTTATCCATTATTATATGCTAAGATAGAACAATTTATTGGTATAATATTAATATTAGCAATGTTAAGGTTGTTCTGGGGTGAAAAGAGACTTTTGCCCGCGATAATCATATCTATTATGGCTGGTGCTCTTGGGTATTTCACATTTAATAATTCTTCTCAACCATTACTTGTCTTGTTTACCGGACTTTTTGCTATGAGCAGTATATACATTTCATGGGATAACCGTTCACATCCAATTAAACAACAACATCCAGATGAATCTAACACAGAAATACATATCGGCACGAATATACTAGGTATATTCGGTGGTTTCATAGCTGACTTGTTGCCAGGGATTGCTTCACCTGCTCAGGTTGCAATTATCTTCTCACCATTCTTAAATGGAAAACCCATAAGATACATTGAATTTATCAGTTCGATGGTGGTATCACATATTGTTTTTGCATATTCGACAAGTATGACTATCGGCAAAGCCAGAGTAGGCGTGATTTCAATGATGAGTGTGATAACATATGAAAATGTACTGATGGGCCTTGCTTTTTTTTCTATTGGTATTGCTATCGGGGTTTTAATACTAGAATTTCTCATTAAAATAACAGATAGGATGAATTTTAATATGAACCAGTTTAATCTAGGTGTAGGTGTATTCCTACCGATTCTTATATTCTATATGACTGGTTCGTATGGTCTGTTTCTTTTTGCATGTGCCTCTGCTCTGGGCGTCGGAGCAATTCTACTTAAAGTAAAACGAGTATACTTGATGAATGCACTTGTGCTCCCTTTGGTCATATATTACTTATTTGGCGGATAGCAAATATTAAAAAATACACTACCTAAATTAGTACATGGTAGTTAAGTCAGTGGTATCGATTGTTGTGGTTTTGGTAGTTGTTATTTTGATTTTAGGATTTACTGGCAAAGAATTTAGAGGTATATCTTTTAATTCCTTGTTTAATTTCGCAAGTTCAGCAAAACGCGGTTTAGAAGGTTTTGAACGCATGGTAGGGTTGAAGACAGTAACAAAACCTATAATAAAGGGAGATGTTAATGGTGATAATATCGATGCTAAAGAGATTAAGGGTGATATTAATGGAAGTGAGATAAAAGCAGAGAGGATCGAGGGAGATGTATTAGGAGGAAGTGGCATAGCTGCAAAAACGATAATTGGTAATGTTAAAAATGGAAAAGATGTTCGTGCAGAGACGTTAATAGGCGATATAGATAATGGAACTGGTATCAATGTAGATGTTATGAGGGGGAATGTTGAAGGTGGTAAAGATATTAGCATTGACGTTCTCTCAGGAGATATAACTGGAGGGGAGAATATTCATATTCACATTCTAATAGGTAATGATACCACTGGTAATGCGGATGTTGATTTACACGTTGTTCGTGATTTAATCTGTGGTGATGGGCAATAAGATGACAGGCATATCGTTCAACCGACTTAACCAACTAAACCTGAACAAAAAACCCAAACAAATCCAAACCTCCCAACCCCAACAAACCAAAAACCAACCCAATCAAAACCAACCGAGCCAATCCAATCAAGCCCAAAACTAAACAAACAGCCAACACCAAAAAACTACAAAAATTAGATGAGTGTAACAGTAAAAATTAAACATTTACTATCTGATTTTTATATTAAATCAATATTGAAATAGAAAAATATCTTGCAATCTTTGATTGCAAATATTAGATTTGCCAATCGCCCAATAGAAATTAAATTTAGACTGAAATTCCAACTGTCGGTAAATTTAATCTGGAATGCAGGGGCAGGGATTCGAACCCTGGAAGACCTAAGTCATACGGCATCTCAATCATATTTCTTTCATTATTTATTTCTTAGGATACTTGTTTTTGTTTGTTTATCATTTTTTGACAGTTCGCTCATTAGAAAAGAAATAAAGACGTTCCTGAACCGTACCCGTTTGACCACTCCGGCACCCCTGCAAATGCGAATATTAAGACTTAACATTATATAAATATTACTCACAATTTAAATAATAGTTATTAAAGAAGATTAAATTTAAAGATTAAACACAAATTAGAGTGATAAGAGAAGATAGAAAGATAAGGAAGAGAATATAAGATAAATGAAAAATAAACAGCGGTTAAATCAAAAAATGAAAAAGGAGATATTATGACTAAAAAATTAGAAACATATGCATATCCAAAACTAACTCTCCATCTCAAGGTTGAGAAAGAGCTCAGGGACGACGGATATCATAATGTTCAGATACTATCCATCCCATTAAATAATCCAAGCAACACAATCTCAATAGAAGAGAATGATTCGTGGAGCAAATCAAAGAATAAAATCAATATTAAAACAGATTGCTCAGACATCCCTATTGGTGAGAAATCATTGGTCTGGCGAGCAGCGAATTTATTAGTTGAAAACTTTCCGAATACTATACCACCTATGAATATCCATGTAAAAGAAGAAATACCTATTTCTGCTGGACTTGGTGGTGGATCGGCTGATGCTGCGGCGGTGATGAAAGGGATAAATGAACTGTTCGATCTTGGAATGTCAAAAGAACAACTCGCAGTATTTAGTATGACCCCTGATAAGAATGGAAATATTCTAGGTTCAGACATCCCATTATGCATCTATAATCATCCATCCATCGTTAAAGGCAAAGGTGATATCATCACCCCTATCAACCTATTTATAAAAAATGATATCCTTCTCATAGTCCCAACTGTTCGCGAAAAAGAAAACAAAACAAGTATCGTCTATAAGTCATTTGATGAAAACAAGCAATCACAATTAATGTTACACGATGTTGAGGACGTTCTGATATTAAAAAACAAGTCAGAATACATAATTGACTATAAAAAATTAGGTAACAGTTTTATCAGCTTACCTATTGATTTTCTCCAACAGAGTTTTGAAATGATTAATGATCTAGGTATGATTCAGGGTGTGATTTATGCAGGACTGGCAGGGGCAGGGCCAACTGTTTTCTTCATACTTGACAACCAACGGCCAGACAACGCAATATACAGTATCAGAACCTATCTCAGCAACAGGGATGCACAGGTCATACATACAAGACAACTACGTGAAATTATTTGATAGATGCAAGAGATAATAAAAGGTCATATTAATCCTTGAACTTAAAATATATCCTCTTATTTCCTTTACCTTTGTTTTCCATCTTCATTATCTCTATTTTGGGGATTTCGTTAAGGTTTTTTACATGAGGCCCCCCATCAGCCTGAATATCAACAAGATCATCATCAGTACCAATTTTAACTATCCTCAATTTATTTACATCCGGCGGCATTTTATCCGCAAGTTTTACGAGCTCTGGATTATTGAGTACATCTTTTCTATCCATATAAAATACATTAACAGGTATATCATTTCCAAAATAAAAATTCGCTTCTTGAACGGCTTGCTCCATCATACGCCTATCAAAATCGGGTAGGTTAAAATCAAACCGTGCTTTCTCAGGTGTAATCTGATTACCAGTTATCCTGGCACCCATATTATAAAACCTAGATGTAAGAACATGCGCTGCAGTATGATACTTCATCATCGTATATCTCCTATTCCAATCAATTATACATCTAACCTTGACACCTACACCAAGTTTCTCCTTGGCATTCTCCTTGACATCCTCTTTCACACCATCTCGGCCCTCACCAACATCGACAACATGAAACACGTCTCCATTGTATTTATACACTTCTTTAACGATAAAATTTGCATCACCAACCACCAACCTACCAGTATCAGATAACACACCTCCACCTTTAGGGTAAAAGATCGTCCTATCCAACCTAATAACCGTCTCACTTTGGATATCGTTAATACTTTTAACGACAGCATCACATTCTTTGAGATATGAATTATCCATAAACAACAAATCAGTCATTTTATCTCCTCCTTTTATTATTCACTCTAATTATCTATTGTTCACTCTCACTATTTTCGAATGGAAGAATCGATGGGGCCGCCGAGATTTGAATTCCCATACTTTTCTTTCTTATCATTCACTTATTCGGCTTATTATGTGAAAGAAAAACACCTCGGGTCGCCAGCACCCCAAGCTGGTATGCTGCCAGGTTACACCACGGCCCCAAATAAAACAATAAGTAATTTGATAATAAACAAATAAAAAGATAACTAATCTAAACTTAACTAATGATTACATGCTAAGAAATAACACAAACAAAAAAAACCCCAACCAATCCAATCCCAAACAAACCAAACCAAAACCAACCAATCAACCACCCAAAAACCAACCAATCCAACCCAAAGCCAATCCAAGAACCAATCCAACCCAAACAAACCAACATCATCAACCCAAAAAAACCAATCAACCAACCAATCCAACCCCCAAAGCCAAACAAAACAAAGAAACAAAGCCCAAAAATATAGGTGAAGATATGCCGATAATAATATGGTCAAAACCGAATGTAGCGGGAGATAATATATGCACGTACATATCTAATGAATATGGTATTAAAGATTCTCATAAAGAAAGACTACATTTTTTTAAGACAGATAAAGATGTTCTTTATTTCAATTATCCTAATGGTCGGATTAATCAAGAGGATAATATTAAAAATGATTACATAATTGTTCCTAGCACACACAAAAGTGTTAAAAACATACGATGTTTTACGACACATTGTCCTGGTAATTGGGAAGAAGCAGATTTGGGTGGTGATCCAAAAACACTGAACTGGTCCTATGCTAGTTTTATGAAAGAGGTTCTTATGAGAATCAAGGATAATTATGAGCAATCATTTGCTAATACTCTTGGTGAGCGGATGATATCGTATGAAGTAGACCATCACGGACCAACGCTTTCACCAACTATGCGCATCCCAGTAATCTTTGTTGAGATAGGGAGTACAGAAAAGGAATGGAACGATGAAAAGGCAGTTAAACTGATAGGAGATTCTATCATGCAAGCGATAGATGATGTACATGATGAACAGCCATATTTTGGAATTGGAGGTGGTCATTATGCTCCCAGATTTACATCATTAACTCTTGATCATAACTATGCGTTTGGTCATATACTACCTAAATATCGTGAAAATTCATTTAATGAGGAGATGTTCAGGCAGGCAGTGGAAAGAAATAAGGAAGGGCCTGCAAAGGTCGTTATAGATTGGAAAGGCCTAACGTCTGGATTTCGTAAAAGGGCAATAAAGGTATTGGATAGTATGGGTGTTGAATGGGAGAAAAAAAGATAAATATAAAAAGAAGGAAGTGGACACACTTATTATATTGGAACTACTGAGAAAAATTGCATCCACGATTGAAAGTGAATAATATGAAACTACAACAATGTATTTGGAGTTCACCATGGCGCTGAAAAAGAATGATATCAATGATATTCTGGTGAGACTGTATGCTACAGCTAAGTAGGATAACATCATGAAAAGAGATACAGAAGATTATTGGAGTTGATTAAAAATAAGAATACCCTCAAGAAGCATGAGAACTGAAAAATGACCTATCCTAAAAATCATTTAAGATCAGGCCCGAAACATATTGAAATATCTAAAAAAGAAAATAGAAAGAGGTGTTGAATATGATGTCTAAAATACCTGTAAATCTTGAAAATGTGAAAAAGGAACGTTTGGATGAAGAGATATTAAGAATTGGATTGATTGCTGAATTGGATGCCGTTAACCTTTATGAACAAATGGCAGCAATAACCAGCAATGAAGATATCAGAAAGATTTTGCTAGATATCGCCAAAGAGGAGAAGACGCATGTTGGTGAATTTCAAGCATTGCTATTAAGATTAGATCATGAACAGGTAAAAGAGTTAGAAGCGGGTAAGAAAGAGGTTGAAGAAGAATTGAATAAGTGAGTGAAATCTATCCTTTATCCATCATAAGAGGCAATATCATGAGAGGTAACCATGAGGGCAAGGATCAATTGTTATTAAAGATTAATAAATTGAAGAAGAGTAAGATTAAGCAATCAGTGGATATTCGCACAAGCCAATTTAAGAGATTAGGCAAGTCATCAAATCCTGATAAGATATTTAGCGAACTCAGTTTTTGCATTCTGACCGCTAATTATAATGCGGCTCGGACCATACGAATCCAAAAAGAAATTAATAAGGAGAATGGCTTTTCAACGATGACGAAAAGGCAACTTGCAGGTAGGTTGATGGGATTAGGATATCGGTTCCCGAACACACGGGCAGATTATATAATCAATGCTAGAAGGGATTTGCAGAAAATAATGTATTCTCTCAAAAAGTTAAAAGGTTATGAATTACGCGATTGGCTTGTGAAGAATGTAAAAGGTCTTGGTTATAAAGAAGCATGTCATTTTCTTAGGAATATTGGATATGTTGATTATGCAATTATTGATTTTCATATTATTGATATGCTTGTTAAATACGGTTTGATTGACAGGTATAACACTATTACTAAGAAAACATACTTAGAGATTGAAAATGTGTTAAGAGAGATTGCAATAAGAACGAAGTTAAATCTTGCCGAGCTTGATCTTTATCTCTGGTACATGGAGACAGGTAAGATATTAAAGTAATCAATTACTTATGCTTTGTTTAGACGTACGTAATAAACCTGAACATGTGGGATGCCATATATCTCCATAACTTCTGTTTCTGAAGCAATTCCCAGGGATATAATTACATCAACGGCTCTCCTACCTACTGCATTGATAATATACATCTTATTATCTTTAATGAACTGTGCAATCTCTTCAACGGTCTTTCGTTCATTTGAATCATAGAAATTTCTATACGTTTCCAAATCTAATATAATTTCATCTCCATTCTTTACATCCTTATATCTTTTACCTAAATGTTCTATATCGCATAAAGCCAATACATAACCATTTTTGGTATCACGATAATTAACTGAGATATTCCTTTCATTCATTCTCTCACCCCTGCCCTTTATCACTCTCTTATTTTATTATTTCTCTCATTATTTTTCTTTGGCTTCTTTTCTTTTGAATAGATTCAACCATTCTTCTTCCATATAATGTAGTTTGCCAGGAATTATCAAGACGTATGGTGCTGAGCATACTTCTTCTTGCATGTTTTTTATTTCATCTAATGAGCTATATATCATCTTTTGATTATCTCTCCCAATATTACTCATCATCAAAACATTGTCTGGAATGACATTTATACCTTTTATCTTTATCATCTGTTTGAGTATATCTATACCTGTTTTAAGGGACATGCCAGTACCGTCTGGTTTGATATCAAACAAAACCAAAGTATGTAACCCACGCTTCCTATTTTCGATTATTACATCGTAAGTTCTCATAGGTTTATAATTTTCATACCAAAAAGATAATGTTACACAAGGTCCGAATTTATAAACATGCAGTCCGCTTAATCCGATTGCCGCAGAGTATATGGAAGCATTATGAAAAACTCGCCACTTTATTCCCTTATTCTGACATGTTATCAACAAATTAATATGTGTTGTTGCGATCAATGGATCCCCGGAAACGATTATCGCTATTTTTCTGTTTTGGACCGCTGCCTCTTCAACAATCTCTTTTTCATTCTCTATCTTATCTCTATAAACAGGATAAATATCCTTATTAATGATCCTTGATAACCTCTCGGTAACAGTTTTATCAAAAACATTAGTATACATTTCCAAGTATATCTTATCACATTGTTTAAGAGTATTTAATGCGTCGATTGATAATCCTTTTTCATCGTTAAGCCCCATACCAATTAAATACAACATATTCCCTCACCATTGAATTCATGTGCCTGCCATAAGTCTTAACATATCTCGCAGCCCAGGGGCAAACCCTGCAACTGCAAGGACCGCAACTATAAACCATTTATCCTTTTCTTTAAGCCCTTTCTCTCTTGATATTAAATAAATTATTCCAAGCGAAATGGCAATCTTTATCAATAGAAATAAAAGATAAGAGTAGTTACTACCTATACTAGATGCCATTACATGTTTCTCTCCATAACATCTTCCTAATTCAGTGCATAATGGAGATAAATTATTGAATACATTGATTGAAACAAAGGTAGCCGTGCCATCTAAAGAATGTCCGATGAGTATCGGGAGGTAATATTTACTTATATCTAGCCATTTAAGTATATGATATCCGATAACTGATATGCTTGTGGTTATCAATAAGATCAATAATCCATACATAAAATAATTCATTAATGGGATCAAAACCAGTATATGAGGTAACCATAAGATCAATCCGAACAGGATCAGATAATTTATCTTATTTAATCTATGGAAAACATATAAAGATATAAGGAAAATGATAGATATGACAATATATATACCAGGCGTTACCGTTAGATAACCATAATCATAGATATGCGAGTTAAGCATAGCTTTATAAATCCAATATATTATTCCTTCAGGGGAGTTAGATATGTATTGCTTAAACACACCTACTTCTATGCCGTCAGTTATCACATGCATAGTCGAACCTAGCAAGACAAAAGGTAATATATAATAAATGAATTTATGATTAATCTTAAATTTAAGTTTTTTATCCAGCCATAAATATATTATATATACTGCAAAGATAGCTATTATTGCATACACAGTAGTATTTACGATGTTATAACCAGAATTATAAATTATCGGATTTATAAAATACCTTTGAAAAAAAACAGGAATATCCATACCTTTCACTCTCATATATTTCACAACTTATTCATTACTTTTCACATATTATCTATAATTTATCCTTCCCTACCAAGCATAATTTATCCTACTTACCAAGTACAAACAAGATTTATAATGATTATATTAAATCAAAATTTTCTAAATTGCAATCAACGATTGCAGTATGTTTCTCAATTTAATATTATTAATGATTAAGAACCTATTAATAGCCCCATCCGGATTTCCTAAGCAAAAACTTATTCGAACCGGAGTCTTCAGGTCTCCCAGTTTTTCATTTTTTATGAAAATCTAAACAATAAAAACACCAGGGCCTGACATCCTTGACCATTGTCCATCCTGCTGAGTTTTACCTATCATATTGTTCAGCTCTCAGCAGAAATCTAGACGATGGGGCTATTAGTAATCAGATATTTATCCCGCAGGATATAAAAAGATTACGACTTGATTAATCATAATTTCCAGAATCCCTTAGTCCTTATAAATTGTTTTTGTGCTTCTAATAGGTCTAGGAATAGGAGCATCTCGTTCTTATGCGGCCTGTGAAGTACTTCTTTAGTGGTTTTTATTCCTACTCCATAAACAGACAATGCAATTATTGTTTCTCTAGGCATTGATTGGATAAGAGGAGGTGTCACTCTCAGATAATCTTTATTTTTTTCAATCAGTTTTCCATCCTTAAAGAACCCTGTGTACGCGATCATCTCACTCTTGCAGTAAGGGCATTTTAACTTCTTATCTGATTTTACATCATCCACCTTCATGTAAAAATGTCTATGACAGTATGTACATGTTAGCCTAACCGTTTTTTCAAGAATACTCTTAGCAAACTCTTTCACGATTTCACCATTAGGCTCAATAGGAGAAATCAATTCGCCTCCTTTGACCTTTGTTAATCCCTGTCTTGCCCACCAACTCAATTCCTTCGGATTTATAGTTATTAATCGGAACCGTCTGTTCTTTTCATTCCCACTTATCTCTTTGAATATCTTCTCTAGACCACAAATATCAAAGTACTTATTAAGTATAACCCGTATTGTTTCTTTATATACTGGCGTCCCTTTCAGATACGGGATGAATTTTCTGGAAACACGCTCATCTTTATCTATCAGTCCGAACATACGGGCGATATGATTCAATTTATACACAAGCAGTCTTGATCCTTCTATGCTACTTAATAATGAACTCCTAACATCCTTTATGGATTCTATCATCTCTTTCACCTGTTCTGATGTCATATGTTTTGATAATTGGATGATTATCCTGTACGGGTCTGACATCATCCTTGTACTTATTCCTGTTTTAATGGATATCTCATGAGCGAGAACATAACCTAAAGTATTATTTATCAAAGTTCCAAAACATGCATGTATGATTATCAAGTCTGCAAAACTCTCAATAATAATATTTTTATCATCTGGAATTTTCCCAGCTAAAGAATCTTCTATGGGAACGGGTTCGAGCAATCCATTAATCCATTTATCATGATATTTAGCTCTTAGCCTTCCAACCTCTTGTGCCACTTCGAAATGAACTGGTATTTCTTCTCCCTCCCAATCAGGGATAGATAACGTAAAAGATCGTGCAGATTCAACAAATACCTGCTCCTTATCAAAACCCACAACCTTCCATGGTAATCCTTTGGTAATGAAAATATCACCTGTATTGAGTGTTGTTGCAAATCCTTCATCTAACATTGCTATTGCTCTGTTTGTCTCAACATTACGCACGAATAATCTATTCGTTATCGGAATAGTAGATAGATGCATGTAATAATAAAACCTCGTGTTGATATTTATCGCAACACTATCAGAATCTTTATCATAATATATCTTTCTGTTCTTGCTCAGCTGGATTGCTATATCTCTTAATTCCTGTAATGTTATCTTATAACCCTGTGCAGGTTTCATTATCTCATGCGCTTTCTCAAGTTCTATCTTATGATAATCCAATGTTATACCTGCTAATTGGTGTGCAATTACATCGTATGACTTTGATTGAACAAGATTAGGTTCCTGCCATCCTTTTTTGAGCAGGTTTAATATTGCCATTGATTCAAGGGTATCATCATAGTCAGATGTTATCACTGTCCCTGCTGGTATCCCTTCCATTGTATGCCCGCTTCTGCCTATTCTCTGAACAAGTCGGTTTACTTGTCTTGGAGACATATATTGAATAATATAATCAACATCACCAATATCTATTCCTAATTCTAAGCTAGATGTTGCGATCAATCCATTTATTTTGCCTTTCTTGAATCTTTCTTCTGTTTTCTTGCGTGATTCCTTTGCCAGCGAACCATGATGCACACCAATACCTGCATTTAATATGTTGAACCTAGAACTGAGAGCTTCAGCAACCTGTCTTGTATTGACAAAGATTAATGTTCTGTGTTTCTTAGATATCTCTATTACTCTATTAAGGCGTGCATAAGCGTCTCCCGGAATGTTTAACTTGTTATTATTATATTCATTTTTTGGTTGCGGGCGTTCTATTTCTATCATCATATTCTTTGTGATATCCAATTTAATGGTTTTACAATCAGGAGATATATATCGCGCTACTGTTTTTGGAGAACCAACTGTGGCACTCAATCCGATCCTGTTGAATCTTGCTTTTTGTGCAAGGCGTTCTAGTATAATACTTAATTGGGCTCCTCTGTTGTTACCTATGAGTGAATGTATCTCATCTATGATTACATGCCTAACATTTATCAGATGCTTACCCATACGTTTGGCAGAGAGAATGGTTCCTAATGTTTCAGGTGTTGTGATGAGCAGTTGAGGAGGGTTTTTAACCTGTTTGCCCCTTTCGTATTGTGACGTATCGCCATGTCTCACTGAATAAGTTATCCCGAGCTTAGAGCACCACCACGTAATCCTTCTAAACATATCTCTATTAAGAGCTCTCAAAGGCGTTATGTAGAGTGCTTGGATCCCATCGCCTTGATTTTTATCAATTCTCTTTAATATTAGATGGAGTACTGGAAGCAATGCTGCTTCTGTCTTACCAAATCCTGTTGGTGCGATTATCAGAACATCTTTGCCACTAAGAATAAGAGGAAATGCTTGTTTCTGTAACTTATTAATCTCGCCGAATTTATCTATGATGAGTTTCTCTAATCTGAGGTCCAATAACATAATGTTATTTTTGTTTTTTTGTTTATAAATGTAAGTCAGGTGTATTTCTAGTGAGTGTAGGAAACAACAAATAACTATTTATATAAAAGAATGTGTAAAAGCAAATTTAGATATATTGAAATGTATTATTTTGAATGAGCTCTTTATATGTTTCAGCCCTGTGTGATATGTTATCAATTGTCTGTTTCTGTAGATTATCAGCACTTTTTACCACATAGTTTATCCCTTGCTCTATACCTTCTGGGAGAGGAATTGGAAATAATAAGTCACGTAAACCAGGGAATAGAAGGACAAATATTATTGCAAATATGATCAGATAATTTAAGGTAATCATATTTATAAAGGAGTATTTTGCAGCATCTTCTTTGCTGTAGAAAATATCAAAATATTTTTTGAACATAAACAAGAATAACACTCCAGATATCAGAACAATAAGCGTGAGTGCAATTATTGGATATGCTGAGAATTTGACTAACGGCAGAAAAGATGTCAATACTGTAAATAGAAATATTACTGTTACGATTTTTGTAAATGTCTTGAATTCTAATATTGTATGAAACATATCTTTTTTGTATAGGTATTGAACAACTGAATATATCATTGCATACATAATGAATACTGGTAGAACTATCGCAGGTATTAATGCCCCAACCATAATCCACCATACAACTTCAAAATTCAATATCTCTATGAAAAATAATAGGATAGTCCTTACTGAATATTTATGAATGAGCGATCGTATTATGTTTAATAGTATAATAGAAGTCATTAATATACTAGCAGTAGGCGATATGTATCCCAATATAATCAAACTTATGACTCCAATACTTATCATAAACCCAATATCTTTTTTATCAAGTATCCCCCTAGCGAAAAGTTTTTCTGCTCTGATTGGCTTTTCCTTAATATCCAATTTATAATCTAGGATATCATTTACCATGTATATTATCAGGTTTGATATAAATGCTAAGAGGAGCATTATTAGTGCGTTCTCTTGGATGACGAAGGATAAGGATACGATGAATAAGTAGATAAAAAGAAGGATATTTATCTTCCTAGCTAAGATAGGAACAATGAAATCCTGTAAAGTGATTCTTATCTTCTCAGTGGTGTTTATTTTATTCTGCCTGTCACCCATATTGCTCACTCTTTAATTTTCATCAATTCCTTAGATAGATGCTAAATGCTATCTTAAAAAAATATGTAATAAATCATATCCCGCGGGGCGGATTTTCATCAACTTCTTCTTAGGAAGAAAACGTTGCCTTGAACCGCCAACCTGCCGGTTTCTGATGAGTGGCGACATTATCCAATTGATGGATACATCAAGCTACAGCCGGCCACTCTACCATTGCTCGCCGAGCACATATACAAATCTTGAATAATTATTATTCAAGGCTTTGAGCTACCGCGGGATTAAGATTAATTTAAGGTTTATTATAATATTGATATTATTAAAAAGTTTTCTTTTTGGAACTGCGTAGAAATCCTTTTTAATGTTGAAATAATGCCTCCCAGAACCAACAACATGAAAATAAAGGAATATAAGATTTATAAATTTATAAGTTCGGCTTTGAGGATTGTTAGGAAGAGCAGGATAACAAGACAACACAAATGTAAATACTCTAAGAGGATATATTCTCAGTACTAACACCAAGAGATTTGAACTTCGTCTCTTGCTTTCTCTCGTTTAAAATTCTCAAAATTAAACTTTGTTCGATAAGATGAACTGTCTTCTGCTGAATAATCATTTTTAAGTATAGGCTTGAAATATTTATTGTTATCCAACTGGAATTTATTTGGAGCAAAAATAATATTGAAACTGAAAGCTCTTTGC
The DNA here is from genome assembly GCA_021163645.1 of Microcaldota archaeon. Lineage (GTDB taxonomy): Archaea > Micrarchaeota > Micrarchaeia > Anstonellales > JAGGTN01 > JAGGTN01. The sequence continues at coordinate 14,912 of JAGGTN010000025.1, forward strand.
TCAAAGAGCAATGATGCTTCTTGCAACTAAAACTACAACTCAATAAATCGAATATATCAGCTGTTAAATATGGGCTTAGGCAAAACATGAATTTAACATAGGATTAGTTCCTCAACGAATAGTCCAAGGTTGGCGAAACATTTAAATATCTTTCGCATACAAATATGCCTTGATATATAAGATATTATCAAAATAACAAAGGTGAGGATATGAAAATTACAGATGATGATTTTGATGATGATTTTGATGATGAAGATGATTTTGATGATGAAGATTGGGATTTTGAAGATGAAGATTATGAGGATGAAGAATGACTTTCCGTTTTTTTAATTGCGTATAAAAGAATGAATCATTATTTGTATTAAGCTCTGCTGGATAGTCAATAACAGCTCACAGATTTAAATTCGTATTTTCTCATTCTATTTTCTATAACTAGTTAAGTTTATAAAAAGATATTTCCATAAGAAATTCATGGATATTAGACTTGGTAAATTTATTGTTGCTACTGCTAGAAAAGCAGTAGAGAAATATCTTAATTCTGGAATTAAAATAAACGCAGATAGTTTAGACTATGAAGAACTCAAGGGAACAGTAGAACAACTGAAAGAGGAAAGAGGAGTTTTCGTTACAATAACTACTTATCCAGATAATAAATTAAGAGGCTGTATTGGATATCCATTACCCATAAAACCTTTGATAGAAGCAGTGATAGATAATGCAATCAATGCAGCAACAGAAGACCCACGATTTCCACCAGTAAGTAGCAGTGAATTGAATAAAGTAATTTTTGAAGTAACTGTTCTTACCAAACCAAAAATAATAAATTGCGACCCCGATGAATATCCTAAACATATTAAAATAGGAAGGGATGGGTTGATGGTGAAGTATGGTTTTGCTAGCGGATTGTTATTGCCTCAAGTAGCTGTTGAATTCAACTGGACACCGCGAGAGTTTATATCATATACATGTGAAAAAGCAGGTTTGCCCTCAACTATGTGGCATTCAAAAGAGATTGAAGTATATAAATTTAGTGGAATTGTATTTGCAGAAGAAGAGCCAAACGGAAAGGTTATAAGAAAGAGGCTAATTGTCTAGAAAAAAGTAAATAAAGGTAAGGAAGAATGATATCAAAAAAAATCAAAGTAAAGGACAGGTATTTTATTGAGATACCGGCAGATATTGCAAATCAACTCTCAGATGAGCTAGAGATATATAGCATTAAAAAAGGCATCGCAGTCATAACAGATTACAACAGTCCAAAAGAAAAAGAAGATAAAAATAAAATAACCAAAATAAGAAAATCTAACAAACTCACAGCAGAAGAAATTGATGTTCTAAAGAAGATAGGTAAGATAAAATTCAAGGAAAGATCTCCAAAACATGTGAATAAGATAATGACAAATAAGGAGAAAGAAATCCTCTTATCATTGATACAGAAAGGAATAGTATCAATATACAAAGGAAAACATTACGCAGAAATTGGCGGTGTTTACAATATCAAAGACGCAATTTATCCTAAAGTCTATTCAAAGAATACAAGCAATTTACATATCCCAGACTATTTAGTGATAAACGATCAATATTCTGCCAAAAAATTCTCATCTGAATATGAACATCTGATAAAAAGAGGGAAACTCATCGGTATACGAGGTTTTGACAGGAAATACTATGCGGTTTCCAAAACATTCTTTGATAAGTATTCTGGTAAGATTATTTCAACCATCCGCAAATCACCTATGACGCCAGAACAGCTATCTGAAAAATTATCTATTCCCTTAGGCGCCTGCACAGCAGTGCTACTTCTACTCGCAGAGCATGGTGAAGTCTATCAGGGGATAGACAAAAGGTTTCATATAGCCTGAAGTTGATTTTGATGATGATGGCCTTCATTTTAATTTAGAAGGGATAAGTAAAAAGATTTGTAAAAGAATGGTTAATTTGGAATCTAAATGAAGTAAAAAATTAAATTTTAGCGCCCTCTAATGCCCGTGTGCATGAGCAACTTCGTTCTTCGGCTGTAGAAACAGGAATGTTTTTTATCAAACGGTCTATAATAGTATTTATTCGGGTGAGACTGTTTTTCATTGTTTCCAGGACTTCATCAGTGCTCACTGGTTTTTCTTTCCATGCATCATAATCAGTTATCATAGCAAGGTTGAGCATGCACATCTCTGCCTCTCTTGCAAGCTGTGTTTCAGGACAGGCAGTCATTCCTATTATATCACCGAAATTCCTAAACATTCTACTTTCAGCTCTCGTACTGAACTGCGGACCTTCAATACAAATATATGTTCCTTTTGGATGATATTGATAGCCGAGGTCCTTGATTATGCTTTCAGCAAGCTTTCTAAGTTCAGGACAATAGGGGTCTGCCATACTGATATGATAAATATCTTCATGATCATAAAAACTCCTCATTCTGTATTTCTTGGTAAAATCTATGTATTGGTCTACTATACAAATATCACCCCTTTTATAGTCTTCTTTGAGCGACCCGACAGCACACACAGAAATAAGCCTATCAACACCAAGTTGCTTGAGCGCCCAGATATTCGCCCTGTAATTAATATTATGTGGGGGAAATTCATGGTTTACCCCATGCCTAGGAATAAAAGCGATTTGTTTTCCGTGCATTCTGCCAGTGATTATTGGTGCACTCGGCCTACCAAAAGGGGTTTCCATATCATTTTCTTTAGCGTTTTCAAGCATGTCATTATTATACACACCACTACCGCCAATAATTCCAATCATATAACACCTCTCAATACTTAACAAGCGATTCTACTCTATACTGCTTAATCTTATCTCTTCCATTAAGTTTTGACAACTCTATTAAAAATGCAAAACCTACAACATCCCCCCCTAATTTTTCAACCAGCCTCGCAGCCGCCTCAGCAGTACCTCCTGTTGCTATAACATCGTCTACTATCAATATCTTCTCTCCCTGTCTAATCGCATCTTCATGAATCTCAAATGCATCCTTACCATATTCAAGATTGAATTCTTGTTTTATTGTTTTATATGGTAATTTTCCTGGCTTTCTAAGAGGAACAAAACCAACATTAAGATCAAATGCCAATACAGACCCAAATATAAACCCTCTTGCTTCTGCTGCCATAACAGCATCTATCTCTTTACCAGAATAAATATCAGAAAAATAATCTGCTACTTTCTTCATTAACCTACCTTCTCTTAATAGAGGCGTTATATCCTTAAAATCAATACCTGGTTTAGGGAAATTGGGAATACTTCTAATGTGTTTCTTAATGTTATCCTCCAAAGGTAAATTATTCATATTATCACCTTATTTTCGTTTATATATGCTCCTACTCATCTCCACCTCATCCATTACACTCACATATCTCTATTTATCATAATATTTTTTAGTATTTAACAAGCGAATGCACATCGTATCCTTTCAACCTTTTTCTTCCTTTCAATTTCGTAAGCTCAACCAAGAATGCAAAACCAATTATAACACCCCCTGCCTTTTCAATAAGTTTCGCTGCTGCCTGCGCCCCTTTACCAGAACCAATAACACTATCGAATACCAATACCTTCTCACCTTTATTTATAGAATCTTCATGTAACTCAAGGGTTTCAATCCTATCTGCATATTTCAATTTATATTTATATTTAATTGTTTTATATGGGCCTTTACCCTGAGTCTCAATCGGTACAAAGCCAGCATTGAGACCCATGGCAATAGATGAACCTATCACAAATCCTCTCGCTCCTAAACCAACAACAACATTAATATCCTTATCTCTATACCTATCAACAAAATAATCTATTGCTTTTCTCATCGATTCTGGATCCCTTAATAAAGGCGTTATATCCTTAAAATGCACCTCTTGCCTATAACGATCTGGCTCCTCTCTAATGTGCTGCATAATCTCTTCAGATATTTTCTCTTTATCACCCACCATTTTTTCACCTCTGGAATGTATAAAATTCATACAAAACATTTCACATCTAAGCAAGTTTAAGATCACTAATATACTTATCCAAGACCTTGGAAGCCCAAGGACCTATCCCTAAGCATGTAACTGTTCCTGGTTCAACCTGCGTCCTACCTGCATCATGGATAAGCACGTTAGGGATATTTTCTTTATCTACCAACGACTTAATCTTCATGAGCTCATCAACAGATCCTATTTTAAGCACAACTGTTTTCTCACCTTGCTTTTCCCATCTCTTCACTATATCATTATGCTTTTTCTTAGTTTTTCTATATGCACCAATCGAAGCATGAGCTACTTGGGTTGCTAATTTTCCTTTTCCCATTTTTAAATCCATTCGCACAATGATTACTTGTTTCAGTTCGTCATAAAATAATTTAAACATAGAA
>JAGGTN010000038.1 GCA_021163645.1 Microcaldota archaeon
ACAGAGAGCTCCAACGTTGGCAATAACCAGCAACAGTTTTTTAAATATTCTACACCATTAGTAGATTATGTTAAATTTAAGAGGTAGTTATCATGGGAGAAAATTATAAGGGTCAGATTTCTGCTGAGATGCTTATTGTCTTGGCAGTTTTGGTGGCAGTAGCTGTATTCTTAGCTATGCAATTAACTAATCTAGGTAAACAATCAGCGGCGCAGGCAAATCAAAGTATGAGTGAAATCAACTGTCAACAGGCATGCATGAAAGTAGGTTTAAGTTGTGATTGCAGTGATGATTGTCCTTTTGGTTTGGTATGTGAGAATGGCAAGTATAAGATGTCTAATGCATGTCCTCCCTGCGATTGATCCTATCTAAAATAAGTATTTAATTAGATAAGTAGAATAAAGACGATAAGTAGAAGGGATAAAAGAGGGCAATATATGGGCGGTAAAAGTAAAGATAAATCAATATGTGAATCAAGGAAAGGCCAAGTATCATTAGAATTCTTGATAGTTTTTGCTCTTTTCCTCTCTCTTCTTATTGTAGCAGTGGCTGCCATGGTCAACCTTAAAAAACACTCTGATGATTCGCTTGCTGATGAAAAAGCCATTCTAGCTGATAATGATATATCATCAACAGTGAATAATATATGCGAGCTTGGCGAAGGTAATAGTAAAACGCTTGATGTTGGGATAAATAATTTTAATATCGAATTCGATGATACAAATAACGTACTTTTTGTTGAATATACTTATATGGGGAAAAAACATTCTGTTGGTGTTCCAGTTAAGTGTAATGTTGAAGCTGATGAAAATCCTTATGATCGTAATGTTAGAATATCTTATGATGACGGGCGTATAAAAATAGAAAAAGGTTAATTTTTTCTCTGGTTCGGGTTTTTTTTGTTTTTTTGGTTGGATTTGGTTGATTTGGCTTGGGGTTTTGATTGCTTGGATTGTTTGATGTTTGTTTTTTGTTTGGTTGATTTGGGTCGGGCTATTATTTTGGCTGGTTTGATCATTATTGGATTTGATTAGTTTAATTCGTTTTATTCTCATTCAATAATCTTTCTAATCTTTTCTTTATCTTATTAGCACTCAACCCAAATATATCATAGAGTTCTCTTTTTGTCCCTGTTGTTCCATATGCTTGATCCATACCTATGTGATGAATCAACATTCCATTTTTTATAATCTTTCCTCTTTCTTTATCTTCTTCATTTATCAACTCAACGACTATATCATTGATGATGTTTTTTAATACACCTGAATTTCTTCTATGACTCCCTACTCCTATGTTCTGGTCTTCTATTGTGCATATAAGATTTGCGTTAATAATATCATCACGTAATCGTTCGCTGATATTGACATCGGTAATATCAGACACATTGTATACTTTAATACTTTTTATCGAATCATTCCATCTCAAATCTTTAGCTGCATCTATCGTTTCGTGTAATGTTTCACCATTTGAAAATAAAAGTAGATTCCAGAGCATCTTTGATTTTCCATCTCTATAGATATATTCTGGTGGTGCATATGAGGGAAAATTTATATGTGTTTCAAATACAATATCTGGTGAGCCAGGTTTGTAAACATAATCCTTACCGTATAATGGCAAATATTTACCTATGCATGCGTGTTGCATATCCATGATTATATGTGTTCTTTCCCATCTTGTTTTTGCTTCATCCAATCTTCTTTCCATTTCTGTTTTCTCTTCTATCGTCAATTCATATGGTTTCATTATGATAGGTAATTTATTCCTACCCATTAATATACAGACAGGAGTATTCGCTTCTATAGCCCAATCAATCATAGCGGTTACTTGGTTAGCGTCGCCAGGAACAAGCACTTTCATGTTAGGGAATGCGGTTGCGATATGGTCTGCGTATAACATCTGATGTGATGGTCCATCCCCTCCTGTTGCTATGCCTTTGTGTGTGAATGCATAAATTACTGGTAGGTTATTATAATCATTGGCAGATAATGTGCTTGCTCCAAAGGTTAGGTTAAATTTTGTGAAGCCTGCATTGAATACAAGTTTTCCTGTTGCTGCCAGCCCACCTGCGATGCCTATACTTATCGCCTCTTCGATACCTGTGTTTATCAACCGTTCTGATGGGATTTTCGAATATCCCACACTCCCTGCTAGGTCGGGCACAGTGCAATAAACCTTTCCTTTGTTTGCTTCCGTAATCTGTCTGACCCTCTCGCCATGTGCTGCTCTTGGTGCGATGTTGCCATCGGATTCTCTGTATATCTGTCTTGGTGGTAGAATGATATCCACAACTTTTTCTTGTTCAATAGTTATTTTTGGTTCTATCAATGGCAACTCACCATCAAACTTAACTTGTCTGGTCGCTCTCTTTTTATATTCACCTTTGGGCACTTTACCATGCCATTCATGCGTATCTTCCATGAAGTTCACTCCTCTTCCTTTGATGGTATTAGCGATAATTAGTTTTGGAATATTGCTTTTTCCTATTCCTGGTTCGTATGAATCCAATACGTCAAGTTTCTGCTCGATCTCCTCGATAGAGTGGCCGTTGCTTATCCTTGCAATCATGAATTCATGTTTAAATGCTTTTATCAATCGCGATAATGCGTCATTGATATTCTTGCTATTACCTTCCAATTGGTATCGATTATTATCGACAATAACATAAAGATTTTTCAATTTCATCTGCGCAGCCATACTCAATGCTTCATACGCCAATCCTTCCTGAATCTCACCATCTCCAACAATGACATAAACCTTCTCAGGATTATTTGGGTTATCATCAAGATATGATTTTGCCATGCCGACCGATGCTGCCAGGCCTGTTGATAATGCACCTGTGTTGAATCTTACCATAGGATTATTTTTCTCTGGATGACCTTGAAATTTGCTGAATGGTTTTCTGAGAGTGATGTCTTCGTCAACGAATCGCATGATTTTACCGAGAGCGTATAATGCAGGCCCGCCATGACCTTTGGATAATATTATCTTAGCATTGGGATCTCTGTTAAGTAATGTTGCTAGCAATTCAACTACTGATAATGATCCCCCAGGATGCCCAGACCCTGCTTTGGTTATCATATTAATAATCTCTTCTCGTGCTTTCTTACATACAATATTAAGTTTGTCTGGTGAAAGATGTCTATTTATGTCTTTGTTCCTTTCATATTCAAAATGAGTTTCTTTATATCTTCTATGAATGGTTTTTAGTGTCATATGATCCCTCCTTTTAAATAATTACCAACCCTGGCTTTCGCCAATTTAGTCTACCAATCAATTCGCTAATCTTAATCTGCGATCAGATATTTATCTTGATGTATATAATATATTTAAAAAGTATCGCTTATTAGAGAATACTGAGATATGTATTATTTATAACATAAATGATAATCATGAGTCCATCAATCATCAAAATCATCATCAATCATCAACCGTCAAACCCGATTATTCTATTTCTATCAATTCCCAACCATTTAGATGTAAAAGCAGCAATTGTTTATGAGCGGAGCGGGGTTTTGGGAGTTTTAAGGGCCATCATAAGTTTTATCAATATTTGTCTTATTTAATTAAAAAATGGAGCATATTTTAACTGTAGGATATATCGGAATTGAAGGGGTAGTCAAAAAAGGAACTACATTCACAGGAAAGAATCCGGAAGAACCAACTAAAACGATTGATAAAATAATCAAATTTCTCAAATTAGAAAAGCAAAAAGCAAAAATAGAATTGGATTTTAGTTTAGTTTATCAAGGTTCCCCATTGAAAAAAAGAGAAAAGGAGATTGAGCAAATCTGGAAAGATATTGTCCATAGAAAACATACATGGAAGGAATTAAAACCAAAACTTTTAAAATTATTAGAATTAGGAGAAGGTTTATTGCCTCTTGTTTTTGATATAAATTATGATGATTTTCAAATTCAAATTGTTGATGGAGAGGATACAATTTTGGTTATCAGCGAAGATTATGACAAACTAAAAGAATTGAAAACTATTCTTGAAGAAGAATCAGATATAAGGGTTACACCATACGGACGTGTTGGTTCTTCTAAGATAGAATTAAACTAAGTGCCCTGAGCGATTGCGCCTAACTTAAGTGGATAGCCGAAGCCCGAAGGGTTTAGGCAAAGCTACAAACTTGCTGTTAGGTGCTCTGTGACAGCAGGTCGAGCAACCGAAGGATTGCGAGAAGTTGATTTTGAGTATTATTTACCGCCGAAGGCGGGCAATATTTTTGGGGTCACAGCCAATTTATAAACTGTAGTTTATATATTTTTATGCTCTTAATTTTTTAGGTCTCAACTCTTCTAGCTTAGTTTCTTTCTTTGTTAGTTCAGATAAAAGCTTTTCAATATTTTCCCTTTTCTCTGGAGGAAACCCTTTGATGTCTGCACGAGCATCTCTAATTACATCATCACTCAAATGACGTTGGGCCTCATCCATTAAAGATTTAAATCTAAGGTAATATTCCATAATTTTCTTGTCATTATATTTTTCAGCACTTTCAAGCATAGCTTTCATTGCTTTTTTATCCCAAATCATTTCTAACAATGAAGATCGACTCATTCCAAAATGAGGTGATTTGAGAAACAATAAACTTTCTGCTGCAGTTCTTCTAACATTTTCATCAGTATCTGATAATGCTTTTATTAAAGTATTTACACATGGGCCTACTTCGTCAGCCATATTGAAAAAAAACCATGTAACTGGTCTCGTAGATCTCATTTTTGTGATTGCGACGTCTATTGCCCTTATAGCACTCATTCTAACAGACGAATTAGGATCCTTAAGAGCAAGTCCATTTAATAGTGATTGTGCCTTTGACCATTCAGAATATCTTAATTTAATAGAATTTATATCTATTATTCCTAACGTAGTTATCATATATTTCTCTTCACTAAATTGATATCCTAAAGCATCTACCGCACCTCTTCTAACAGACCAATCTCCGTCTTTTAATGCTTCTGTTAAATAAGATACTGCGTTTTTTTGCTCTGGTCCTCTAACATATCCAAGGGTATTAACTACTTCAAATCTCACTTTTGGATTATCATAGGTCAAGAGTATTTGGGCAAGGCTCATAAACCTGAGAGGTGAACCACCATTTACCAACGCCGATCTTATCTCATTTAGTGCTGAAATTTTTATTGTATCGTCACCGCGTAGTAATCTATCACACTGTAATGAAACTACATCATAATTCATTCCTTCATAGGAAACTAAATTTATAAGAGTCTCGCTTGCAGATTCACTAACTTTAATAGACACATCAAATATTTTCTTTTTAAGAAATTCTGCATATTCTTTTTTCTTATCTTCATCAGCATACCCAGTAGATATAGCTAAGGAAATTGTTCTAACAGCATCAAACCTCTTATTTGGGTCAGGACTATTTAAGTTGCGTATAGCTCTTTCACAAATCTTATCTAGCGCTTCTTCAGCTTCTTTTCTTAGATATTTATTCAAATCATACTTAGCTCTAAATCGCAAATTAAGCACAGCTCTTGAATCGCCAATTTCTCCTAACCTGTTAACTGCAGCTCTCCTTGTCTCATCTTTATATTTTTTTGGATTTAATTGTTTTATTAATTTATCAACTTCGTCTTCCATCATAATCACCCATATTTTGCTATGTAAAATAATATCCTATTCTTTTTATAAGTATTTTGGTTTTTTCTCTTCGCCTACGGCGAATGAGAGGCAAATTATCTCTGTGGCCCCATTTTTTTTAAATTTAATGACACTCAAAATCGATTACGCCTAACGGTTGGCGAATATGCGAAGCCCTGACTTGTTGGGATTTTGGGAAATCAAGCATTGCGAGATTTCCCGCATATTTGTTGTTAGTTGCCCTAGGAGTTCGAAGCCCGAAGGGCTGAGAAAGTTCCGAGGCGGCGCGAAATTCAGATTATTTTGTTTCTGTTGATTAAAAATTCTCTTACAATTTCAAAAATTTTCTGATGCCCCTCTGAATTTGGGTGTAAACCATCTTCTAATAACTCTTGATAACTCATTTCTTTTAGCTTTTCAAAAATCTCAATGAAATAAATTTTATTTTCATCACAAATGTTTTTGATTGTTTCATTATATTTTTGAATGTACTCATTTTTGTAAGATTTATCAGTGCTCCAAGGGATTGGTGTTGTTTTTGTTTCATCAACAGGAGTTAAACCAACAAAAATAATTTTTGAAGAAAATTTTTGGGTAAGTTTAATTAATTTTTGAATGTTGTCCTTGAATTTGTTTATTGGAACTCTATGATTGCGTTCGCTATGAACAAATTGAGAATCATTTACCCCTATAGCAAAAATAATTATTGTTTCTTCATTCTCTTTTAATCTTTGTTTTGTTTCAAATTCAAATCTTTCTAATAAATCTTTAGAATTATTTCCAGAAACCCCTAAATTATAAACTAAACAATAAAAATTAGGATCTGTTAAATCCTTTTTATCTAAAAATTTCTTTAATCTCTGAACCCAACCACCTTCTTTATCCCAAGCTCCATAAGCTATGCTATCCCCAAATATCAAAATTTGTGTCATAGAACTAATTTAATATTAAATAATTTATAAGACTTTCTTTTTTAAGCGCCGCCGAGCAATTAGACATAACATATGCGATTTAACGAAGTTTCCGAAGCGAAGCGTAGGAAATTTGAGAAAATTCCTGCAAGGGATTTTCCGTTAAATCACTGTTAAGTCCCCCGACGAGCCGTAGGCGAGAGCGCAGCGTGGTCGAGGGCTGAAAGCCCGAAGAAGTCGAATTTCACAATAATAAATATCGAGCGAAGTGAGTGTAACTGTCCGAAGAACTAAGAGTTTGGGGCTAATTCTTTTTTTCTAATTTCTCTTTACATTCTTTAAACTTAGGTATATATGTGAAACTATTTTTATCAAAACTTGGAAAATTACCAAATAATAAAAACAGTGAAATTATTTCTTCAATTTGTTTATATAATTGAATTCCTTTTTCTACATCTTCTTTATTAAAATGATTGTTAAGAAAACTAGACGCGGTTTTATATTTTGAGATTGTGCCTCTATTATGTAAAATCTTACTAAATTGTTTATACAACTCTAAAACCTCTTTTTTTAGATAAATGTTCTCTTTAAAGTATTCTTGCTTAAATATTAAATCCAGACAATCACTAAATTTTGGAAAACCTTTTAAGATGGGTTTATTGGCAATAAAATTGTAACTTTCAAGATATTGTTTACCTTGTTTCCAACAAAAAAAAGAATCTGCTTCGTATATGGGCAAACCATCTGAATTTTCTTTAAATATTTTTTTTAAGTCTTCTGAAGAGAATTTATTTTCTTCTTCATATTTTCTGAGGAACTCTTTTTCATCATTGTTCAAATGCTCAATTAATTTGTAGAATTCTGCCTTTTTAACAATATATTTTTTGAGATTTCCTTTTCTCTCTAAAATGGAAAAATATAAATGGATTATGAAATTTTCAAGAATGTGTCTTAATGATTTTATTGCTCCATCATAAAACCCATTTATTAAAAGACATATAAAATTCTCACATTCTTTTGCAATTTCTAAGAAACTTTCTTCAATGATTTGTTCAAAATAAGAGATTTTATTTCTTCTGAGCAATGATTTAAGAAATCTTCTTCTGTATAAACTTTAACTTCTTCGCTTACTTTTTCAACGACGGCACTTTGCGGGCGAGCGAAACATTATTAAAAGAAGTGAATTAATTTTTTTATTATGGTAACTAAAAAGCAAGAAGAAGCATTAAAGTGGATTTTATCAATCTTAGAGAAAAATAAAATTCCTTATCAAATTACAGGTGGATTAGCAGCAAAAATTTATGGTTCTAAAAGAAAACTAATAGATATAGATATTGCCATACCTAAAAAATATTTTCAGAAATTATTTTCTTTAGCAAATGAATATGTAGAATATGGACCAAGTGAAGTCAAAGGAAAATTATGGCAAGCTTATTATATGAAACTAAAATATAAAGGGCAAATAATAGAAATAGATAGTTTTGGTACAAAGATTTTTGATAAAAAAGAAAAGAAATGGAAGAAAATAAAATATAATTCTAAAAATTTTGAAGTCAAAAAATTTCTCGGATTTAAATGTAAAGTAATTCCAAAGAAAACGTTAATTAGATACAAAAAAATATTGTCAAGAAAGGTTGACTTGCAAGATATAAAAGAGATTTCTAGCGAGCCCGCCAATTGCAACTAACATATGGCATTAACAGAAGTTTGCGGAACGTAGTGGAGCAAAATTTGGACGGAGCGAACCGCAGGTGAGCGTAGTCGGTTAATGTGTGTTAGTTTCCCTGAGTGTTAGTGAGGGT
>JAGGTN010000041.1 GCA_021163645.1 Microcaldota archaeon
TATTTAACCCTTGCTCATCTGATTTTTATGGGTCTTAAGATGTTAAAGAAACTCTTATAAATCTCTTCTTATTTTACTTGATCTGTTTTATGATGCGAGTCTGTGGGATGAATCCACGAGCAACCTCGCCATCACATAGCCAATCACCCAAGCAAAAAACCAAACCAATCACCAACCAACCCAACAAAAAACAAAACAAACAAAAACCAAACCCAAAAAAAGAACAAAACAAAACCAACCCAAACAAAACCAAATCAAACCAATCCAAGCCCCAACCAAAAAAAAGAAAAGAACAAGCCAAAACAAAAACCAAAACCAACCCAACAAAAAACCAAAAAACAAAAAATCATGGCTCCCAATACTTTTTCTTTTTGAATTATAAGGTCGTACATCTGAGATGAAAATTTTTATCATAAAAATCTATTGGCGGGATAAATTCCTCAATCGTGCCTTTCTTATTATGTTCAATGTTTCATTAATGAGTTTTTTCTCATCATCAGTCAAATCGTCACCAAAGGTCTCCAGTAATTTATCGACAGTACTTGGAGTGATTATCGAATATAATATCTTATTGTCAGTGATATCTTTGTTGAATTTTACCCTATCCATCGATATCGCTACTTGGATGCCCTTGTCTGCTTCATCGATAGATTCCTTATTGATCTGCATAGCTTTGATTTCACCTATAAAATTCCCTTCTTCATCCATGAGTTTATATCCTTTTTTAACCTTCCCTTCTAAAACCTCAATCCCATAAATGCATGGTGATGAAGATCTAAAACAAGTTCCTGGTATGACACGTACCTTCGCAGGCCATTGAATCTTAACAATCATCAATTCCTTATCTTTTTTCTTTTGTTCATCTACCCATTTCTTATACTTGTTGACAAGGTCATATACCACATCGCTTTTTATGATTGGTATGTTTAAATTATTACTCTCTTTCTTTGCGTCATCAGTAATCTTAGTATTGAACGATAGCACCACGCCAAGATATCGATTATCATTCCTAACAGTTGCTGCTTCTAAAATCTCTTTTTTAGTAATCTTACCAACTCCGGCAGACCTTATAGGGATTTTCTCATTATTAAGCATACGTATCAATGCTTCGGTTGACCCTAAGGCATCAGTCTTTATCACAACACCATTCTTTGATGAATTGAATATTACTTTTGATATCTGCTCTTTGATCCTGTTTATCGCTTCTTCTCTCTCCATTTTTATTTCTTTCTCACTTCTCCTTTTACTTGCTCCTTTACCTTTACTCTCAGTTTCAATAGCAATCAGAGGAGATCCAGCAATAACACCCTCCAAGTTAGGAGCAAATATCTTAACACCATCTGCTGCAGATACTTTATCAACATAGGTATATTTCTCACCGTGTTTTGCTAGGCCAGGAAGCACAGGTTTCATAAGAGCTCTTACCTTAGTTATTATAATCCCATCGTTTCCACCCTTGCCCTCGCATACTACACCTCCTAAAATGATCTCCTGCCCCTTTCTTAGCGTACCATCATATATAATTGCATCTATAGTGACACCCAACTCTTTATCTTCTTTGACTTCTAATACAGAACCTTTTGCAGGCCCTTTGACTTCAAACCTAAGATTATCTTCAAGATATTTCTGACACATTCCGGTTAAGAGCAAAAGCATTTCAGCTAGACCTTCTCCAGTTTTAGCACTAAGTGGTACTATACTAATCTGTTTAGAGGTGTCTATTACTCTATCAAACCTTTCAGAATCAAATCCCTCCCTTCCCAAATCAGCGATGATTCTATATAATTGTTCGTCGAGAAGTTCGTTCACGTGAGGAGGTTGTTGTTTCAACGAATCCAGAAACGAATAAGTATCATTCTTTATCCAACCCTGAATAAGGTCTATCTTATTCGCTACTACTATAAAAGGTGTTTTATACTCTTTCAGGATGTTTATACTTTCAACGGTTTGTTGTTGCACGCCTTGAGTAATATCTATGACCAACACAGCCATATCTGCTAGACTGCCTCCTCGTTCGCGTAATGATGTAAATGCTTCATGCCCAGGTAAATCAATGAATAATAAACCAGGTATTTTTATATTGATTTTATATTTATCAATGATATGCCCACATATCTTCTTAACTACATCAGCAGGCACTTCGCTAGCAGAAATATGCTGAGTAATAGCGCCCGCCTCCTTACTCACAACCACAGTTTCCCTAATTTTATCCAAGATGGTTGTCTTACCATGATCCACGTGAGCAAGCATGGATATAATCGGTTGTCTTATTGGCATTTAATCACCTGTCTTATTTCAGAAATTATTTCAAAAATTATTTTAAAGATTATAATATACTAATAATATCATTCAACCATTTCTTAGGATCATCATTTTTAACAAATGCACTAGCTACCAAAACTCCTCTCGCTCCCAATTCAATTGCTTTTGCCACATCGTTATTTTTATTTATCCCTGCACCACATAACACTGGAATCTCATACTTTGATACTGCAAGTATCGTCTCTGTTATCAGTTCTGGCTTAGCTTCTGATATTGATATCTTTGACCCAATCAGTTCAGGAGGTTCGATGGCTATCGCATCAGGTTTAAATTCAGCTATCTTTTCTGCGTTTGCAACGGTATCAGCGCATGATACTACTTCAAAATCCAAACCAAAATCATGCTTAATTGTTTTGGCGCGTTCAATTATTTTCTTAATATCATCCATATTCATTCTATGTTCAGAATGGTTAATCAGTGTTCCAATGGCCCCAGCATTGATTATAGATTCAATGGTTAACCATCCTGTTCTTGCACCAGGCTCAACCGGATCAACATGTTCGGCCATTATATTACTCCATATTTTTTTTATGCTCAGAATATCTGTCGGCTGGACAGCGAGATAAATATTATCATACCCAGATGAAGCAATAATCTTAGCAAGTTTTAATGCATTCTTTCCAATCGCTTGTCTATACGCTTTAAAATTAAATAACAAGATAGGTTTATTGAGATTCATATTCTCACCCTATAAGGTATTTGTACATAAGCGTTTATAAGTATTCCGATGATTAATATCAACATAATTCATTCAATAACTTAATTAACCTAATTAACAAATCCAATCAAACCAAATCAAACAAACCAAAAAAAAATAATCCAACACCCCAACCATACCAGATAACTAATCATCACCAACCCAATCAATCAAAACAAATTCAACCAAATCAAACAAACCAAATCAAACCAAACCCAAAAAAAAGAACAAGCCAAAACAAAAACCAAATCCAAATCCAACCAAACCCAAGCCCCAACCAAAAAACCAAAAACAACCCCAACCAAGCCAACCCAAAAAAACAAAAAAAATAATCCAACCCAATCAAAACAAATCAATCGGTCGTGTAAAGAATTAATTCTTTATTCAGAATAAAAACTTTTACTAATCTGAATCTCCCACTTGGTTCAGGCAGCTTGCTCAGCTAAATTCAGGCATATCATACAACAAAAAATAAACAGTTCGCTAAAATCATCCTCGTTTTACATGCCATAAAATGATGCCCAAAACAATAGTTAACACAACTCAAATAAGAACTATAAAAATTCAGTTATTTTTGACTGCCCGATCTTCTTCATTCCATGTTTCTTCTTTGGTGGTTTTCTTATTGGAGATTTTCCTTTTGATTGTTTTCTTTTTGACGATTTTCTTTTTGGAATCTTATCAGTTTCAATCTTTCCACTACTTATACTCCTCATTATTGCTCGCATCCTTTTCTCCTTACGCAAAGACGACCAATAGAATGCTTCATCTTGAGTATTGGTGGTCATAAGAATAATCACTTCACCTGCTCCTGAACGTCCGGTGCGTCCACGCCTCTGTATACTCCTTATCTCACTAGGAATAGGCTCATAAAAAATAACAGTATCTACAGCAGGAATATCTAAACCTTCCTCACCAATCGATGTGGAGACCATTATATTAAATTTATCCTCTCTAAAATCTTGAATGGCTTTCTTCTGGACTTCTTGAGACATCCCTTTCCTCTGACCTATGAATGACCGTGCATGCAATCCATTTTGTTTTAACATCTTTACAATATCATTAAGCCTCTCACGATATTGAACAAATACTATCATCTTCTTATCTTTCCTATCCTCAACGACCTGTAACAATTTTTTCATCTTAGGATGCTCTTTATCCTGGACAAGTTTTATGATTTCAGCAAGCTCTTTGGAATTTACTATCCTCTTTGCAGCTTTACTCTGACTTAATCTAAGCTTCTCAACATACCTTAAAAATGGTTTCACTCCTTGCGTTTCTAAGAGCTCAAGCATATGAACGAGATTAAAGAATGTAGTGTAATGAGATAGAAGAGTATATTTCGAACCTCCATTCAACCTATCTATCTTAGATTTTATAGAGAGAAGATTCTTCTTTGATGCGAGTGATATTCTAAATCCCCATGTCCTAAAAAGTTTTGTGTATTTTCTCACAACATTTCTGAGAATATCAACTGCTTTTCTTAAATCACCTTTTAGTTCAACC
The DNA here is from genome assembly GCA_021163645.1 of Microcaldota archaeon. Classification (GTDB taxonomy): domain Archaea; phylum Micrarchaeota; class Micrarchaeia; order Anstonellales; family JAGGTN01; genus JAGGTN01. The sequence goes on from JAGGTN010000041.1 coordinate 4,526, forward strand.
TTGATCCAACTTATTTTAACCTTTTTAACATATGGTTTAACATCAATATCTTCCCTGCCTCTTATCTCTACATTCTTTATACTTAACGAATCTAAAATTGATTCTATTTTCTTTTTATCTCCGCCAGGAGATGCAGTCAATCCTAGAATTAATACATTATCATCTAAACATCTCTTAGCAACGAAGGTATATGCATAATTTCCTATACTTCTGTGCGCTTCATCTATCACACACATAGAAAATCCTTTAAGGTCGAACTGATTATTCATGAGGTCATTTCTTACGGTTTGAGGTGTCGCCACAATAATCTTTTTATTCCATAGCATCTTTCGCTTCTTAGACTGAATCGCACCAGTAATAAGGACAACATCATCAGGATTAACATCAAGATGCTTAACTATGCTATTATAATGCTGCTCTGCTAAAGGGCGGGTTGGCGCCATGAATAATATTTTTCCTTTACCGATGAGTTTATCTATCAGCATAAGAGCGATCAATGTTTTACCCAGACCAGTTGGAAGCACGACTAATGTATTACCTTTTTTCAGAACTGATTCAACAATATTTACCTGATATTTCCTTGGTTTTAATGTTTTTAGCATCCTATCATCTCCTAAAATCATCTCCTGAAAGGAATTGGAAACAACAACAAATTAGAATACATTAAATCTTTATTATTATCATATATCTCTGAAAGTTTTTTTACATCTGATTTCATTCTATCGGTTTTTTTATACAAATCCGTAAGCAATATTGGGTCAACACGCATCTCTGGACAAAAATTATAGTTATTTGATAATTTCAGATCTGACAATTCAATTGCATCCAATTGCCACTCTTCAGATAAGGATATAAGTCTATTTAATTCATTAATATAATGAATATTTAAATTATTTGTATCTAATCCTGTAGAGATATTTCTATCTAATTCATCTTCTATTTTATCTAATTTATCTATGATTTGGTTAAATCTCATTATTTCATATATAAACGGTTTCCCAATACCAAAAGATAATCTATCACATATCTCTACACGACGACAATTCGCCAAGCAACCCTCTTCATCATAGCATCTCAATCGTGAGCCATTGAAATCTATCCCTCCTGTATATTGCATACATAAATACTCAGAATTTCTATCCCTTGACCTGACAGCATTATGAAAAGATACTTTCAACGAATCTAGGTCGCTCACCAAATCTGAATTAGATAGGTTGTAATAATTCAATAAAATATTCTGGATAGTTGATTGATTATAAACCAATTCATTTCCATCAAGAATAATAAGGATTTTATCCCTGATTTCTCTCTCTATTCCACTTCTTTGCACTACCAACACATATCTATGCCCATCATATTCAACTGGAACATCATAGTATGATTGCTCAAACATATTGAAAAATATCCATCCCATATCAGGAGATATTGAAGATTTATAAATCAGATAGTCATGTTTAGCATGGGCGACTGACACAATTAAGATTAAGAATAAGAATACTATCTTTCCATATTCGTTCATAATCTATTTTTGACCAGCGCAGTTTAAATTATTTTGTTTCTCAATTATCATATGAACATTCTAATCACCGGGATCCCTGGAACTGGCAAAACAACAATCGCAAAAAGACTAGCGAGAAAACTGAAGTATGAATACATATCAATAAATAGCATTGTTGAAAAATACCACTTGTTTTCACGTATAGATACACGAACAAATTCAAAAATAGTTTACATGAATAAATTACAGGATTATTTATATAATCTCTTAACAGAAGGTGATCATATTATTGATGGTCATCTGGGTTGCGACTTAGACCTACCGATAGATTTCGTAATCGTATTAAGAACTCATCCCAAGGTATTGGAGAAACGATTGAAAAAAAGAGATTATAATAAAAATAAAATAAAAGAAAATATTTGGGCAGAGATGTTGGACTACTGCGTGATAAATTCTGAAGAGAGATATACCAATGTTTACGAAGTAAATACCACAAATAAAAACATTGATAAAACTATTCAGGAGATTCTTGACCTGATACATAAAAAGAGAAAATCTAAACATTATGATTGGAGCAAGATATTTAAGGCAAAAATAAAATTTAGTAGCAGTTAACAAAATCAGTTAGATGCTTACCATTGGGAACAACAAGATTATCCTTATCTTTTACAGGCATGTTGTATAATTCAGCAACTCGACGAAGTTCAGAGAGATCTACCTTTTTATCTGTTTTTAACATGCATACAGCACCTATCTGCATTTGTTCCCGTACAACAGAAAATGTAATCAGTTGAAACATCCCTGACCGTTTAACACGTATTTTTATTATATTGCCTAACCTAAGCATGCATCAATTAAAATATATAAATTTAAATATCTTATCATCAACAAATACTAATGGAAAAATTTGGAAAGAAAACATTATTTAATCCTCCTAACACAATAACATTTTTCAGGGTTATTCTTGCTATAATCATCTTTATTTTGCTTGTATATTCTAATTCAAAAAATAGTTCTTTAGCATATATCATAATCCTTCTTATCCTTCTCATTTATTTCCTAGATTGGCTAGATGGGTATGTTGCGCGTAAAACAAAGACAAGCACTGACCTAGGTTCTATGATAGATATCGCAGGAGATAGAACTATCGAAATCATGCTATTGATAGCGTTTGCATATTTAGGCTTGATATCAAAAATTATCCCAATTATCTTTCTTGTTAGAGGGCAGATCACTGACACCTTAAGATATTATCTGTTAAAGGATAAGAAATTACCTTATAAAGGGTTACATAAAAAGGGTTCGCTGGCTCAATTCTTAACAGCATCAAGGTTTATGCGGGGATTGTCTGGATTATCAAAACTATCCACATTCTTATTCGCCTCTTTTGTATTCCTGCTCCAGATAAATGAATGGTATTATATAGTCAATATATTGGCATGGTTTGCAGCGTTGATAAATATAATCAGAGGCATTTATCCAACAATCGACGGGATAAAGCAATCCGAAAAGGTGATTGAATATGTTTGACATAAATAATATATTCCCTTACCTTCAAAAAAGTAAGCGTGTCAAGATTCTTGGTGCTCATCATTCTAGATATTATCCAAGGATTGGAGATAAACCATTGAGTAAAAAAAGAATCATAGAACTTGAACACATACTCGGGAAACTAGAAGCCAATATTCTCAAATTAGATAAATGCATGGCCATCCATTCTAAAAGAATAATATCTACGAGAAGCCCATATATACTTACAAAGGAATTAATCAACCTTCTCGTAGAAGCGGAGATGAAGAGGAGGACCTTGATAAATATTAAAAAATTAAAAATGATTATTAAATCTCAGAAAAAGTTATTTAAGTAATCCCTGAAAAGATTATTTTTTTTCTACTTTGATTATTTTTATCTCATGTCCCTTTATCGGTCTGGGGAGTGGATTTCCACATTGAGGACATTCAAACATAACGTAATCATGTCCACGGTCATTTATCCTAGCAGGACCTTCATAACCACATAGGCATTTTATATGACTCTTTTCATTTGTGAAATTAATAGTCCAAGATACTTCTTTTTTTAAATTCTTTCCTAGCTCTTTTTTTGAAATACCAACCAGTTCACCTAAAGAAATAGTGATCTTTTTTATATCCTTTCCATAATCTTTATGAACACGTCTAATAATATTCTTAGCAATCCTCTTTTCATGCATGTACATATTAAAAGAGATAAATTTAAAAACTGTTTGTTGTTTTCGTAAATGTTTAAATTTTTCTATTACTATTCGCTAGCCTAACCAATCCAAAACCCAACCAATCAAACAAAAAACCAAAAAACCAAGAACAAGCCAATCCCAAAAAACAATCCAACCCCAAAAACCAAATCCATCCAAGCAAAAAACCCAAATCAACCCAAAAAACCAAAAAACCAAGAACAAAACAACCCAACCCCAAAAAATCAAACCAATCCAAGCCCCAAGCCAAAAAACCAAAAAACAAACCAAACAATTTTCGACAATGATTATCAAATACTTGCAAATAGTTATGATAATATCATAATACTTATATCTGCTTACATTTTTTATTTATTTAAAAATTTAAAACTATTGATCTATTTGCATATTGGATAAAATCCATTCAACTTTATCTTTTAGCTCTTCTGTTATAATTACTTTCAGCAGCCCAATACCTTTAAACCCATAGATTATAATAAATCCTACTGGGAAATACTTTACTATTGGAAGGAACAGCAAATCCTCTTCACCGATTGTTTTTATACATCTTATCCTATTTTGTTTGGTCGATAATGCGATTGCAGCATCTTGGACAATATGTACTGATTCATCAGTTATCTCTCCAGCAGGGTTAATCACTTCTCTGCATGGCCCGAGTGATTTGATCAATTTATCACAAGTTGATAAAGGGAGAGATTTTCTGTTGATTCGTGTGTCTATGACAGCAAGTATAGGCCTTTTTCCAATAATATCTATAACCTTTTGAGAAGAGACATCACCAATAGTAATTATCTTATTTGGATCCAATTTTAACAGTTCATCATCTTTTATTGGTGCGCCGATTGGCTGCTTGAGTATGAATCTTGTTGTAGGTGTTAATCTATACATCAAATCCACCATGATTATTTTTTACTTCTATAATATGTTTGATAATAGACCGATGAAAGCATATAGTGTTGATTCAGTAACTGGAAATATTAGCATACCATTCACAACAGATTTATAATCTGATTTAATGTCTGATCTTATATTTACTGTGACGTTTTTCGAACTGTGAATAAGTGGTGAACTTTCAGACTTTATATTTATTGTGATAGGACAGGTTTCCTCTTCTGTTCCCACAACCTCATATACAATTTTCTTGTCATCCTTAGCAGGGACATAAACCGTTTTCCTAAACTTCCATGATGTCAAACCCTCTGTGCTAATAGTAAACATATCAGGTGCATTTCCTTTATTATATATATGAATGTTAAATCTAACAGGTTGATAAGTGCCAACGTTTGCGACATCAGGCTCAACACTATAACTATATATATTATGGTTTACAGTGAATATTAAGGTTAATGTTATGTTTCCCATTAAATCTGCATTATTCTCATCAATAACCCTTACCCTTACAGTATAGTTACCAGGTTCTGCATAAGGATTTGCCTTAACACTTATCTGCAATGGATTTTCATGCAACTTACTGTCAAAACCTCGCCATCCATCTGGAACGCTTGTAATTTTGATTTTATCCCATCTCCCACCAGTTCCAAACTTGCCACCAGTTTCAGTGATTGCATCAAAAAGGACAGGTATTGTTTGTCCTGGTCCTATCGTTCCAACATATACTGTGCTTCCATCGCTCAGTTCATTTATTATTGGATTGATAATTTTTATGTGTGGGTGCTGACCAACCGATGCCCAACATAATTGAAATCCAATTAAGAATATAATCAAAACAGCATACTTCGTAAATGTTCTCATAAATATCCCCCATATAAATAATACATATTAGTTTTAAAAAGTTTAGTCTTAGAATTAAAAAGTTTAGTCTTAGAATTTAGCTTTAAAAGGTTTCTAGATATTTTATATAAGATTCGGCAAGAAAAACCCTGTCTTTTAAGGCAGGGATGAGGAATATCTTGCTTTACCTTTTTAGTGCATGTTTTGCCCGATGGGCAAAAAGTGCGCTTCTCTGTTTTAATATTATATTTTCTTCATTCAATTTAACCATTAATTTACTATTTACTACACAATTTAAGGATAGATTTATAAATTATTTAGATAATAAATATTTGTTTAATTTGAGCTTAAGACATTCAAGGATATCATTTTTTTAAGTGTCTTTAGGGTGACTATATGATAGAAGTTAGGTTTCACGGTCGCGGAGGTCAAGGTGCAGTAACTGCAGCTGAGATATTGGCAGTGGCGGTTGGGAATAAAAAATATTCTCAGAGCTTTCCAGTTTTCGGTGTTGAGAGAAGAGGGGCACCAGTCCAAGCATTCTGTAGGATAGACAATAAGCCGATAAGGGTTCATCAGGCAGTTGAATCACCAGATTATGTGTGTATATTAGATTCATCTTTATTAGATTATGTTGATGTTTGCTCTGGATTAAAAGATGATGGGATTTTAATTATTAATACAAATAAGAGTAAAGATGATATTGCAAAAAAATTGTCACGTAAGAACGTTAAAATATACTTCGTTGATGCGACATCGATTGCGTTCAAGTATCTTGGTAAGGGAATTGTTAATACTGCTATGCTAGGCGCGTTTGCTAAGGTGGCTGATTGGGTTGATAAGGAAGATGTTGAACTCGCAATCAGGGAAAGATTCATAGGAAAAATAGCAGATGATAATATAAAAGCAATGAATGAATGCTACGATAGTTTGAAATAAAATATATAAAAGGTGAGATAATGTTTGATGATAGAGAGCCAAAGGTTCCTAAGGTGCCTTATGCTGTTGCAGGAAGTCAATCTGAGAATAAAACCGGTTCATGGAGAGACCAGAAACCAGTAGTTGATAAAAATAAGTGTATTAATTGCGGTTTATGTGCATTACATTGTCCTGATGGTGCGATTGAAATTGATAGTAATGGTGCTAAGATAAATTATGACTATTGCAAAGGCTGTCTTATATGCCAGAATATTTGTCCTGTTAATGCGATAAGTAGTGAGCGTGAGCAGAAATAATGAGGTGTTTTTTTGGTTAATGAGAGATTCATAGGCGGTAAGAAAACAATTGAAGGAAGTATTGCGGTTGCTGAGACTGTAATCAATTCTGAGCCAGATGTAATTGCGTGTTTCCCGATAACCCCATCAACACATATAGCTGAGCATTTGGATAAGGCATACACTAATGGTAGGGTAAAGAGCTTTGTGGCGGTTGATTCTGAGTTTGCTGCTATATCCACTATTGTCGGCGCTAGTGCTGCTGGAGCCAGGGCATTCTCAACAACTTCTTCACAAGGTCTAGCATTGATGCATGAGGTTTTGTTTGCTGCGGCTGGACTCAGGCTTCCGCTTGTTATGGTTGTGGCAAATAGATCTCTTAGTGCCCCTCTTAGTATTTGGAATGATCATCAGGATACAATGTCTGAACGAGATTCTGGTTGGATACAATTTTATTGTGAGAGTAATCAAGAGGTTGTTGATACTATCCCTTTAGCGTATAAAGTAGCTGAGGAGAATCAATTGCCTGCGATGGTATGTATGGATGGATTTTATCTTACACATGCAGTCGAACAGATTATAATACCAAACCATGACGATATAATTGGTTTTATAGGTAAATATAATCCTAAAATTAAGCTTGACCCTGATAATCCAGTGGCGATGGGTGTTTATGCAAAACCAGAGCATTATCAGGCGTTTAGAGTGAATTTGGATAGAGATATGTTCAAGGTAAAGAGTTCAATAGTCAAACATACTAATGATTGGTATGGTAAATTAAATAGGGTTCATGATAATGGATTGTTTGAAGATTATTATGCGAGTGATGCAGATTATGTACTCATAGCCGTATCTTCTGTCTGCGGGAACATAAAAGAGACTGTAGATAAGTTGAGAGAGAAAGGAGAAAGGGTAGGATTGTTAAGGATTAAGACGTTTAGGCCGTTTCCTTATAAGGAGGTATTTGATGTGATTAAAAACTCAAGATCCGTAGGTGTATTTGAAAAATCTTTATCCATGGGTGCATACACTCCAATATATCAAGATGTACTCACATCTCTTAATATATCATCTGATGATAAGAGGGATATTCCATTGTCTAGTTTCATAGGCGGGCTTGGTGGCAGGGATATTATTGAAGAGCATATTATAGAGATGTTTAAACAGATAAGAAAGGAAAAGCCGATCAGAGATTATGTCTGGTAAA
>JAGGTN010000050.1 GCA_021163645.1 Microcaldota archaeon
AACCAAAAACCAATAATAAAAAATCAGATAAACATAACAGTAAAAATTTAAAAACGCTTATGTGCTAAATCAATTAAAAAACAAAATTCAATAATCAAAAAGAGGATTGTATAAATGAAAACATACTATGACCTAATGAAAGCATACTATGACCTGATACGTTTTGACCATGCTATCATGATAGCAGTAGCAGTATTGATAAGTGAATCTATTACTCTAGGTCATTTCCCTGAACTAAGTAATTTACTGTATGCATCTCTTATCATCCCAATGCTTATTGAGATTGGCTCATTTGCGTTGAATGATTATCTTGATATTAATATAGATAAAGCAAACAAAAGAACAGACAGACCACTAGTTAGAGGTGATATTGATGAGCATTCAGTAATAAGAATTATATTCTTTTCATACTTGATTGCTGTAATCCTAAGTGTTTTCTTGTTACCTGTAATTCCAATGGCAATCGCGGTTGTCTTTGCATTTCTATCAATTATCTATGATGCAAAGATAAAGCATTATCCTTTGGTTGGTAATCTATACATTGGATTAGCGATGGGGATTCCATTTTTATTTGGTAATTATATATTCTCAACATCAATTAATCTGGCTAACATTATACTTTTTATTCTAGGCCTATTCATCGGAACCGCACGCGAAATAATCAAGGATGTTCAGGACATTGATGGTGATAAAAAAGCAGGTGCGAGAACATTACCCATATTAATAGGAATAGATATGTCATTGATAATTGCAATAGTCTTGATTATCCTATTCATCCCATTGTCAGTATATATGCTCATAAATCTTTTCAAGCCAGGTCTGGTAGCACTCATCGTATTAATCATCGCTGAATTCTTAGCAATATCAACAATTTATGTATCCTATAAAAGAGATTATTCAAAAGCAAGAAAATTAAGTCTTATAATGATGATTGTTGGATTAATATCTATCTTCTTGTCTGTTTTTGGATATTAATCGGTTTTTGAATTGGGTTTTGAATAGAAAGATTTTGAATAACGTATCAATTGCAAAAGATAAAATAAAGAGATTAAAAAAAATCAAAAACAAGCAAGAAAAAGGAGAGGCGACCAGTAAGGAAGCTTGAATAAGCTTAAACTTACTGGACTTCTCAATATATTAAAATAAAAGATTTTACGCATACAATAAATCTCTTAGTCCCATCTTATCAAAGGACTTTGACTGGTTTTCCTGTGTTTCTGAATTGCCAAACAATGATGTTGATTTAACGCCAGTGGTAATCATTGTCGCAAATATCTTATTTCCATACTCTGGTGATAACCTTGCACCTAGTTTAACATTCGCCATATCATCGAAACTATAAGTAAGCTTCTCGCCAATATCAATTGCTTCTCCCAACGTAAGGTCTGTATTACCACCAAGATGGATTAAAGAGCCTTTAGCGCCTTCATAATCAACATCCAATAATGGATGACTCATTGTTGATTTAACTACCTGTTCAACCTTATCAGGACCTGAGCCTTCACCAATAGATATCATAGCTAAGCCACCATCTTCCATCACTGTCTTCACATCAGCATAATCAATATTCAATAAGCTGGGGAACATTATTGTATCTGATATGCCTTTTACTGCCCTACCGGTTATCTGGTCTGCCAATAGAAACGCTTTGCTCATAGGTAGATTAGGAGCATAATCAACAAGTCTATTATTATCTATCACTATGACCGTATCAGAATATTTCATCAATTCCTGTATCCCCCATTTAGCTTTCTTAGTCCTTGCTCTTTCCAACTTGAACGGGTATGTAACAACAGAAACGACTATTGCACCGGATTCTTTAGCCAACTTTGCAACGATCGGTGCACCGCCTGTACCAGTTCCACCGCCCATGCCAGCACATAGAAATACAAGCTCATTCTCACCCATTCCTTCCATTATAGCATCTTTATCCACTTCTGCGCATTTCATTCCAACCTCTGGGAATCCGCCAGCACCTAAACCCTTGGTAATACTTTTACCTATGAGAACCTTTTTATCTGAATTTATCATTTTAAGATGAAGGCTATCAGTATTAATCGCTACGGTTTTTGCGCTCTTGATACCCATGGATTTTATTCGATGAACTGTATTTGTTCCCCCGCCACCGACTCCAACTACTGATATTCTAATCTTATCATTTGCATCCTCTATTTTCTTATTCATTGATGCTTGTTTTCCTGTCGCAGTCCTTATTATATCATCGAACATTATATCGCCTCCTTATATGATGGACTCTATGTCCGATGCGAATAACTCGCCTGCCTTCTCACCTTCTGGCTCTGAACCAAATACGCTTGCACCCTTAACACCTGTGACAATAGCAACAATCTCGATTTTTCCTTCATAATTAGGCATCAGCCTAGCACCCCATTTTACATTAGCATCAGGGTCCATACGGTTAGTTATCGCTTCACCTGCTTTTATCGCATCGCCCAATGTTAGATCAGAACCTCCAGTAATATGTATTAAAGAGCCTTTAGCGCCTTCATAATCAACATCCAATAATTTATTTTTTAGAACGCCCTCTACTGCATGACTAACCTTATCAGTTCCTTTGCCTTCACCAACAGCGATGAACCCAACACCACCGCCTTCCATTATAGACCTAACATCAGCAAAGTCTATATTTATCATTGATGGTTGAGTAATTGTCCAAACAAGACCTCCAATCGCTCTTGATAAGATTTCATCAGCAACTGAAAACGCTTCATTCATAGGCAGGTTAGGAAACAGTTTGACTAATCGATTATTATCCAAGAGAATTACAGAATCACATACCTTTTTAAGAGCTGCAATACCTTTATCTGCTTTTACTCTTCTTGCCCTTTCCAGTTTAAATGGATAAGTTACCATAGCAATAGTGATAGCCCCTTGCTCTTTTGCTATTTGCGCTACCACTGGCGCGCCGCCTGTACCAGTTCCACCGCCCATGCCAGCACAAATAAATACCAGATGAGCTCCGTCTAATTCTTTCTGGATGAGAGCTCTATCTACCTCAGCAGCCTTTGTTCCTACTTCTGGATAACCACCAGCACCTAAACCTCTTGTAATACTTTTACCTATCAAAACCTTCTTTGCTTTTTCATGCAACATGTTAAGATGTTGCTTATCCGTGTTAATAGCAACTAATTCAGTACCCTTTACTCCGCTCTTAATCAACCTGTTGATGGTATTATTTCCGCCGCCACCAACCCCGACGGTAACTATCTTAATATGGTCTGAGCCCGAAACAACTGTATCTTGAGCCGGCTCTGGCTTATTTAAAACAGATCTTACTAAATCTTCCATACTAATCGCCTCGATTAAAGTGTGATAATAAATTTTATAAAGCTTTTGATACATCTAGTTTTTTCACGTCGTTAATAAAACCCAACTCTCTTCGAGATAATGTAAAGAAATTGCACACATACTTTTTTCTTCTTTCCATTTTAGTAGGTATCATTTAATCTTTACTATCCTTTTACTATCGGTAGCCCAAACCTCATAGCTATGCTTCCTTTTACTGTTTGCATTACTCATTTTAATCCTTTTTAGATTAAAAATAAATATAACTTTGATAAATAGGTTTTGATTTGATTTGGCTTGGTTTGATTTGGTTGGGGTTGAGTTTTTGATTTGGTGATTGGGGTTGTTTTTTGGTTTGTTTGGGATTGGCTTGTTTTTTTGTTTGGTTTGGTTTTTTGATGATTGGTTGGTTTTTGGTTTTTTGGGTTGGATTGGTTTTTTGATTTGCTTGGCTTTGATTGGGATTGGGATTGGTTTGCATGCTCACTATCATCAGGTCAATGAAATAAGAAGAGAGTTTAATTAGAGTTTTTTTCAAATATAATTTATGATTTTCAACATCAACAATAACCTTAAATAGTTATCCACTTATAAATAACCTTAAATAGTTATTCGCTTATAATTATCTAACTCAAAACTGTCTAACTTATAATAATGGGTGATTATATGGTTAAGAAAGGGATTAGTTCTGATTTACTTCCATGGGTTGAGAAATACAGGCCTAAAAGATTAGATGATGTTATTGGTCAGAAAGAGATAATTAAATCATTGAAGGCTTTTGTTAAACGGAAAAATATGCCTCATCTACTTTTTGCCGGTCCACCAGGAATCGGAAAGACAACTTCCACTCTTGCCTTGGCATATGAATTATTTGGGGAGAATTATAGAGATAGTTTGTTAGAGCTCAACGCAAGCGATCAGAGAGGCATCGATATCGTCCGGGGTAAGATAAAGGATTTCGCAAGAACAATTGCACTAGCTGACGTGCCTTTTAAAATGATATTTCTTGATGAAGCAGATGCTTTAACACCAGACGCTCAGAATGCATTGAGGAGAACTATGGAGATGTATAGTGATGCAACACGATTCGTGCTTAGTGTTAATTATTCATCTAAGATTATTGAACCAATCCAGAGCAGATGCTCTACCTTTAGGTTTACTCCATTAACAGGAGAGGATATTAGAAAAATGCTCAAAGACATAGCCGATAAAGAAGGACTCAAAGTGGGTGAAAAAGCATACGAGGCATTGGTTTATGTATCAGAAGGTGATATGAGAAAGGCAATCAATGCACTCCAAGGTGCAGCGTTGCTGAGTAAAAACATAACACAAGAGGCTGTTTATAGAATCGCTGCAAGGGCAAGGCCGAAAGAGATAAGAGAAATGATGAACATGGCTGTAAAAGGCAGTTTTATCAAGGCAAGAGAGTTATTAGATAAATTAATAATTGAGTATGGTATGAGCGGTGAAGATGTGCTGACACAAATTTATCGTGAAGTGCCGAACCTAGACATCAGCGAACAGGCAAAGGTTAAACTTATTGACCGAATAGGTGAATATAATTTCCGCCTTGTTGAAGGAGCTAATGAAAGAATACAGATCGAAGCCTTGCTTGCACAGATAATGCTAATAGGTAAACAAGAGAAGTGAAAGAAATAAGAAGGAGATGACGATGAGTCAAAAACGAAAATTAATTTATTGCATCTTAATTCTTATGATTACTATCCCTTTAATTTCATCTGGTGCTTCAGGAGGTTGGCAACCATATGGAATTAATTGTTCTTATCCCAACTCTCCAGGAAATAATTCTTTTGATATGCTTCTGTATTTCATCGATGAGCAAAAAAATCAAATCAGTTTACAAGAATTTATTGGAAATAATACAGAAATATATTTCATTATTAATGGTAAGAGTGATGAGGATATAAGGAATGGATATTGGGGATGTAAGCAACTGGAAGATCTCAGTATCAAATGCCATACTGGAATTTGCGGTTATTCAGGAAATTACCCATCATTATCAATGATTATAGAAGATAAGATGTCTGGCCAAAAACTGGTATATCCAATAGACGTAGGACAATTTAGAGCAAATACAAATTATAAATGCCATAATATATTATTAGATCAAGGTAGAGAAACTGTGGTATGCTCCCAAACAGAACCAACAAAAATATACGTTTCTTATTCAGGTATTTCATTCAATAAAGAACATTCCTTCTTCAATCCAAAGCACACTTGGATTGTTGGAACGCTTGTTCTCTGTGTTTTTGTTGCAATATATTTGTTTTCCCATAAAAAACATAAAGCAAAGTGAGATTATGGTTAAAAAGGATAAAGTAAAAAAAGAAGTTTCTGCTGGATGTATACTCTTTTTCGGAAATGGTAAACAAAGAAAATATCTTCTATTACATTATGAATCAGGGCATTGGGATTTTATCAAGGGACATGTAGAGAAAGGAGAAACTCTTCTTGAGACAGCTCTGAGAGAACTCAACGAAGAAACGGGAATCAAAAGGGATCAGATAGAAATCATTCCTGGATTCAAAGAGAGGATAAATTTCATGTTCAGGGATAAGTGGAGCAAAGGGAGAGCAAGAAAAGAGGGAGTTGAGAAAAAGGAGAGGGAACCTCTGGTCAGCAAAGATGTATATTTCTTCTTATTCAGGTCAAAAACCATGAGAGTGAAGTTATCTTATGAGCATATAGGTTATCTATGGCTCAAATGTGATGATGCAGTCAAGAAAGCTACATACAAGACTGCAAAAGAACTTCTCAGGAAGGCAGATGATTTTCTTAAGCAGGAGAAGTTAGTTTAGTATCTACAGGAATTTATCGCTTATGAAGGGTTTATACAGAACTAAAAGGGTAAGGTCAAAGAATAGCTAGAAAAGCTAGAAAACTAAAAACAAAAAAGAAAATAAAAATATTTTGTATTTTGCATTAATATTTAAGCTGGCCAAAGATTGAATACTTAGTAACATAAAGTATCATGTATCCGAAGCCGCTTATTAACAGAGCTATTATCTCGCCAACTATTGGTACAAATGTAATTCCCATTGTAATCAATCCAAGTACCAAAGAGATTACCAAGAAAAATATCATATACTCAATCCATGCAATAATGTATTCGCCAGTAAGCACTCGCTTCAAGATAGCTTTAAATTTAAAAGCTTCTTCAAACTTTCCTTTCAATGCATAACGCGTCAATGCAGCAGGGAGTACAAATACAGAAAGCAATGTCAAAATCAGCATCACAAAGATACTGCATACCAAGGTACCGTTCATTGAGGCTCCTAATGCTTGTATTAGATAAGGAGCTATTTCTTCTGTTCCAATGTACCCCTCATTTGTGAAAATTGAGAATACATTTCCAAGGGTTGAAAATACATTTTCAAGTATAGCACCAAGAACAAAAGATGCAACTATAAGAGCTGGTAATAAGTATATTATTCTAGCCACAAAAAACAGTATACTTTTTTTGATTATCTCTCCATAATCATCCCATTTTGGAAGTGCTTTTTTGCCTGCCGCACCTTTAGCACAGTTAAGCGAATACCCTGGAACTGTTAAATGATTAACGATTGGTATTGCACCCAAGATAGTGCCTATTCCTAATTTTTTCATATCACTGAAAGGTCTTTTAATTGCCCATACCAAATCTACCATTCTATCACCTCATTTTTTATGTCAAAGTTTTTCATTATATATAAAGTGTAAAACTTTATATAATCAAATGCTCATAAATTTGTATAATTTAAAAAAGTAATAATTATAAACTTATTGACGATCGAATAAAAATGTAGCATTTGGGCAAGAAAAATTTATAAGAAAATGTGCGTGTAAGAACCCTAATATTCCAGAATCAACATTATTCCAAAAATCAACATAATTTAATAAGCCAGCAGAAAACCGCTTTCTAGGAGCAGTGAGCATATAGAAGTTACTTAGAAAAACTAAACACAGATAAATTTTAGAAGGACTGATAACAGTACGATATCGAATGAAAAAAGTCTAATTTTTAATAACTAATAATAAATTTAAAAATATTTAATGGGGCCGCTGAGATTTTCCCAAGCGTCTTTTGCAATGGTCATTATGGAATAAAAACGCCTTGTTTTGAACTCAGATCACCGGCTTATTCGCACTTTTTTCCTTATACCTAAGAAACTAAAAAGGATCTTAAAATATTTTATGTTTTTAACACTTAATTCTTCTTCTAATTGGTTTTTATGCTCGCTTTATTTCCAGTTTTCTGGAAAGAAAAAAGTGCCCCGAAGCAGGTATGATAACCAGGTTACACCACGGCCCCATCAATGCCCAAATCCAATCCTTTAAGGTATTAACTATTTCAAGTCGGATTTACAATCTCTTATATTGCTTGACATCATCGAATTCTATATATGATACAAACATTCTTCTACAGCAATATCTCTTAATACCCAACTCATCAAGCGCCTCGCTGGGTGTTTTACCTTCTTCTAACAGCTTAACATAATTATCATAGTGCTGAGCAATCGGCGCGCCGCATGTAAAACATCTTATTGGAAATTCCATCATATCACCTCAAAAACAATATACGGTTATCTATAAGATTTCTGCTTACGGGCTCTAGATTTCGGACCCATATATTTCTTAGATTCTATACGTCGGGAATCTTCGATTATCATGAACCTGTCTCTTTCTAAGTATTTATGTCTAAGTTCTTCATCATTGTAAAACTTTACCAATCCAACTGCGATTGCATTCCTAACTGCTTGAGCCTGGCCCATTACTCCCCCGCCATAAACATTAACTTTTATATTAACCTTACTGGCCAATGGTCCAGCCAAATTTATAGGTTCCATTATTGTATCCTTTATTAATCTATTTTTAATAGAAGATATAGATTTTGAATTAATTCTAATCTGACCATTACCATTTCTAACATAAGCCCTGGCTATTGCATTTTTTCGTTTACCTCTTGCTATTGCCACTTTCTTCACTTTTTTACTAGATTTCTTTCTTCTAATTTTTCTAACTTTGGTTTTTGCCTCCTTTTTGATTTTCTTAGAATCTTTATGCTCAATTTTATGAGTATTGGATTTATGTTTTTTTATCTTCTTCTTTTCTTCCTCCTTTTCCTTGCTCATTGACCACACCTCTTTAACACATTTCAATATTTAGGCTTATAACCTAATTTCTTACAAATATCCAGAACAGTTACAGATTTTTTTAAACCCTTGTTTTCAACACCAGGAAAATCAGTCAATTCAATACCTTTTAGATTATCTGGAGCTTCTGTATAAACCTTTAACCTTTTATACGCATTTCTTCCTCTTTGGCTTTTCCAAGGAAGCATGCCTCTTATTAATCTCTTAACAAATAGATACGGAACTCTTGGATACTTGGGTTTAAGCTCTGGTCTTTGATATGGTTGGATACGCCTTCTGGCCATATACTTTTCTGAAATATCTTCAATACTACCAGACATAACTATCTTATCAGCATTAATAAGAACCACTGTTTCGCCTTTTAATAATTCTTTTGCTATCCTAGAACCCAAACGCCCGAATATTTTATTTGTTCCATCGATAACCATCATCAAAATCACCTCATCTCTAATACCTCTTATATTAATATCTTCGCTCCTTTAACATCTTTTCCAATATAATTAATAATCTTATATACCTCACACCCATTTGTTTTCAGTTTATCTATGGCAGATGTTGAGTATGATAATGAAACAGTAGTAAATTTCTTAGTTATATTACCTTTCCCCAAAACCTTACCTGGAATGATTATTATATCACCATCCTTAGCATACCTATTTATCTTGCCTACATTCACACTTATGCTTCTTCTTCTAGGACCTGAAATTATACTTGCAACCCTTTTCCAAATTCCTTTCTTTGTCTTTTTTGCTAGACGGATTATGTTAAGTCTTTCAATATCTTCTGGGCCCCTCTTCATTTTATCACCTTCGTTTATTTTATATTTTTCTTTTTTTGAATTATTAATTCTTTTCTAAATCCTTCCCTTAACTTATTTATCTTAACTTATTTATCAGGTTTATTTCTTATGATTATTTTATTGCGTTTTCTTCCTTTTTGTAAAGAAAGAAAAGTGCGGGGGCAGGGGTTCGAACCCTGGCAGACCTAAGCCACACGGCTTTCAAATCCATTATTCCCTTCCTTATTTTCTAATCATTCCAAATCATTTATCTGTCATCTAAAAACTCAACTGATTATATTTCAAAGGAAAGAAAACATCCCTCAACCGTGCCCGTTTGACCACTCCGGCACCCCCGCTCATAAATCACTTTGCTTTGTTTTTTATATTTGCTGGTTTGCCAATCTCTTTATCGATATACAAATATATCTGTTTTGCTTCTTTAATCGCGGATTTCACCAGTGTTTTCACAGGTAATTGATGAAACGACTCAACATAAAAATGTATAATACCATTCTCGTCAATATTATAGTATGCCATACCTGCCTGGAACTTCGCATGTTTGCTACCATCGTTAAGGACAGCTACTCCTTCTAATCTTAACGATCTATCGCTTCCAAGTTTTAACAATGGAATATTATCAAATGCTGGTTTAACTGTTGGATCCTTAAAATTAAGGTCTTTGGAGTAAACCTTTTTAGGACCCATTACATCTAACGTAAAAACAACTGTTTCATCACCTTTATATCTTGCAGGGGTTTTGAGTGGGATAAGACCTAACCTATGAGCAATAAATTCATCAAAATACTGCGATGTATTTTCATATACGATTATTCGATCTATCGCAAAAACCTTTACCTTGCTCAAGATAAATCGTCTTATAAGATTAGCCAATCCCGTAGACCCTGCTTTTATATTGAACTTCAAATAATTATCCTTCTGTTCTGTTATCTTTATATCCATCGAAACCACCAGTATAAATTTATACTCTCCTCCCTCTCTTACCTCCAGGACGTTTAGTTGTATCGGTTGGGATAGGAGTAACATCTTCAATTCGTCCAATCTTCATTCCTAATCTAGCAAGCATACGGATAACTGCGTTTGCACCTTGGCCTGGCGTTTTGCTGTTATGTCCACCAGGAGCACGGACCCTAATATGTAATGCGTTTATACCTTTCTCACGTAATTCATTAACGACCTTTATTGCCGCTTGCATACCGGCATAACCTCTTCCTTTTTCCCTATCTGCTTTAACCATCATTCCGCCACTCGCCTTTGCGAACGTTTCACTTCCTGATTGATCAGTAACGGTTATTATCGTATTGTTCTTAGAAGAATATATGTGAGCAATCCCCCATCTGTATTTTCTATCTGCCATAATACCACATCCTATATTTATCTTATAAAACCTTTTTTTTCTATTATCTTATTTAACAACTGCGTTTTATTTGCTTGCTATTCATCTTTTTTCATCATGTATAAAGGTAAAACTTTACAGATATAACAGCATGCTCATAAAAATTTGCATGTTATATCTTATGAATCTTATTTAATCTCTTATCTTTCATCTCCTCCTTCTATTTATTTTTCAATATTTATAAATTATTTTATTTTATACATCTATCTACTTTTCCTTATTTTTATTTTCTCTCTTTTTTTCAACTGATATCTTTTTTTCTTTCTCTTCATACTCTTCATTCTCATCTTTAATAACTCCTGCATTGATGTCAATATCTTTAACATATCCTATGAGGCCTTCTTCACTCACAGGAACCATATAACTTGGTCTGGCTGTCTTATGGCCATTGATGGATATAAATCCATGTACAATTAATTGTCTTGCTTGTTTAACTGTCCGTGCAAAACCTTTCTTGAATACTATTGTTTGCAATCGTCTATCTAGAATATCTCTAACTGTCAATCCGAGTATGTCATCAAGTGTTGAATCAGCTTTCACGAGACCGAGTTTTTGTAATTTGTTAACCAATGGTAAGCTTTCCTTTGCTGCTCCTTCGCCTACTGCTTGAAACAATCTTGCCTGTCTCCTGATTTTACGAAGCATGTTTATAGAACGCCACAATTCTCTCATATTTTTAAGACCATATTCCCTTAATAACCCTTTCTCTTCCAAAATCCTCTGTTTATCATACAATTTAGAAGGTCTTGAATATTTTTTAGTCAATTTTCTTGGATCTCCCATTATATCACCTCATTGCCCATTGCTTATTTGCTAGCGGCCTTACCAGCAGCGGGTTTCATCTTCTTACGAATAACACCAACCGTTAAACCTCTACGCCCAGTTCTCCTTGTCTTCTGACCTCTTACTTTTCCTTTACGGGTTCCATGCCTATACCCTCTCCATGTTTTCATCGCCCTTTCTTTCTGGATAATATTGCGCATCGTAATGACAAGATCATTAGATATTAAATGAACATTCTTCCCATCATTTGGATTCTTACGGAAATTGATTAAATAACTTGGCACGCCAAATTCCTCAGGGTGTTTAATAATCTGTTCTACTATTTTCAACTGTTCTTCATTAAGTTCTCCTATTGTAGTTCCTTTAGACATTGATAACTTATCTATGATTACTTTTGATAGAGTATCTGCAAGATTATGACCAATTCCTTTAATTTGTCTTAATGCAACAGGAAGGGTAAATGAGCCATCAATATCTTTACCTGCGATACGAACAATCGTTTTTGATGATTTAGCTCGTTGCTTACGTTCGTCCTTCCCTTCTTGTTTATTGCTTTTTTTCTGTCTCGTACCCACATAACCACCTCGTTAATTAACATATCAACTTCTTACCTACAACACTAAACTAAAAAAAACGCCGGGAGAGGGATTTGAACCCCCAAGGGCAAAGCCCACACGATACCTGGCCTTTATTTTAGTGATTATTTTTATGTGTGTTTCTTTTTGTTCTTTTCCTTCTTTTTGTTCTTTTCTTTCTTTTAGTGCAGGTTTTCTTTGGATGTTGCGAAGCAACACCGAAAGAAAAAGTGCCTCCAGTCGTGCGCGTTACCGGATTGCATGCAACAGTCTGAAGCTCACACATTCAGACTATCTCTTTCCGCCATCCCGGCGTAATACGGGAGATGTAAATTGCAATGAACGAATCGTCGTTTATTCAACCATTAATTTTTAATTAATGGGCAATGAACGAATTGTCGTTTATTCAACCCTAATATTTGTATCTAGATATTTTATTTAAATATTATCTATCTATTTTACGTTTTATCAGGACGGAACTAAAAAGCTCCTCTCATGCCAACCGGATCAATATCATAAAAACTCTTTGTGCTTTCAAAGATATAACAATCCGGAAACATGACCTAGAGGATTAATGGCCATGTCCCACAAGAACCTGATCCAAAATTATAAATTTGGATGGTATCATTCAGGGGGCTTCCCAACAAAACGTAAAACATTTGTTTTACTGTCATTATATGTGCAGAAAGATTTATAATAGTTATCTCACTTTGTAACTGTTTATAAATTCTGATGATATCGTAAGCATTTACAAGCATTTTATAACCAACTTAATTAACTTGATCGTCAACCAAAAAGCCATTCACAAAAAAAATCAAAGAAAATAATAGTAAAAATTAAGCGCTTACGATAAAATATAACTTATACAAAATTCGGCAATAAAACCCTGTTTTTAAGGCATGGATGAATAGCCGAATCCGAATGTCGTAAATGGCAATTCATTTACGAATATGCTCACAAATATTTATTTGTGACATTTTATATCTATTGAACGGTTGGCATATCTTCAATTTGCCAAGTTGTAATCTTTGATTGCCAAAATGAAGTATCCTTTCTTTGCCTTCTTAGTGCAGTTTTTGCCCGATGGGCAAAAAATGCGCTTCTCTGTTTCAATATTATGTAGGAAACATCAGAGAATAAATCAAACTCAACCAGAGATAGAAATAAACGAATTAAAAAAAAGATTTCATTTCTGTAGAGCCAAAATAGATAAAGATTTGAAATCATTGGTTAACACATGAACTACTCATTATTGTTTTCTTAAGTATTGGTATCAGATATACTACGCAGATGAACCCGCTTAATCCACCAGTGATGAATCTGATTGTATTGTTGCTCTCCCATAAACCTATGAATTGGCCTAAACCGTCAACGGCTAATGGTGAGATAAACATAACGAATATCCATAAAGGTGGTAATTTATCATTCTTCCTTAAAATGCAGAATATTGACCCAATAGCCATGAATAAATAGAACGCGAAACATCTCGAACATACCGGCAGTTTATATCCAATTTGATTGTTTAGATGTACTGTTAATTGCCTTGAGTAAGGTTCTGATACATTCTTGCAACTGTATAACCTGATAAAACCTTTACTATCTAGGTTAAAATACATACAGTATGACCTTTCTGTCATCTGATGGCATAATAAGCTGAATGGTTTGTATACATTTGAGTTACCCGTTCTCATGTAAATGAGAGGTACGGATAGTATAATGATTAGAAAGGTTAATGTTATTATTGTTATCCCGATCGTTATATGTGATTTGTCTATGTTTAGCAGGTTCATTGTTTAACCTAATAGTTGTTTATTTATAATTTTTACTATTAATGGCTTTCAATAGGAAGAATAGAAAATGAACCAAAAAGCAAGCAAAAAAAACAAAAAGATAATTAGGCTGGGTTATTCATCTTGCCCATGAAAAGTATATCGCCGTTTTCTCTATCTTGGATTATGAATATGAATGGATGATTGGCGTTGAACACGATTGGTTGTTCATGACCTCCTGGCATCGCTGTTATTCTCTCCATACCGACAGCAGTTGCAGCAGCAGCTTCTGTACCTTCTTCATCAACTTCGATATATGCTTGGTGAATGACGAAGCTTATCTTTAAATCCTTCTCCCCAGTCATACCAGAGAAGTCTGCACTGTTGCTGAATGCAGTTGGCATACCCATATTTATCAGTGTTGATTTCATGAAGTATTTTGTCTCAAATTTAAACTTAGGTATGTACAATTGTGATATCTTTTCTTCTTTTAGATTATTCTTTAACTGTTTGAATTCCCCGTATGTTAACGAATGCTCAACATCGTTAATATTTCTATCCTTTGGGAGAATTATCAGCATTGATAATTCATTACCAGAGTATGGCAATTCAATCATTTGAAGTTTATCTGTCTCAGTATAATTGAATGTCTCATCATACATTGCCATCATATCAGTATTTACACTTTTGCTATCATCGATCCAGAACCTTCTATCAGTTGTGGCATTCTTATTGAACTCTTTGGCCCATGTCCCTTTGAAATAGATAGCATTGGTTAATACTAATCGAGTATCAGCAACAATCATTCCTTTTGGGATTAAATTCTTTATCTTATCATTGGTCTGGTTTTCAACCCATTGGTTAATAGTAAGCCGTGAATTCTCAGTATCACCCATAAAATCAAGGTTTGTCACATGACCATGGTAATATGTTTCAATAGTATCAAAATAATTCTGTTCAAAATGATAATCTTTCTGTGCCCATAGAGCATTCGCTGTTTTTAACGTATAATTTTTATCCCCTGAGTTGATGATGTTATATACATTATAATAACCTGAACGCATCAGGGTTTTATTTTCTGGAAAATGAAACACTTCTCTGATTTCATCAGCTGTCTGTCCTCTGGCGCCTTCGTATGTCATCGCCAATGCAGTTGAAATACTGTATGGTGATAAGAACAAGTTCCCTTCATCCTTATATTCATCGTAGATATCAAAAGCAAAC
>JAGGTN010000034.1 GCA_021163645.1 Microcaldota archaeon
AATTTATAAATCTTAGACTCCTTTCTTTTCATGTTTCTGCCTCTGGGGGGTCAGGTCTGGTCGCCAAACCGCCCGACCTCTTAACCAGAGGTATAAATTAAACATTAAAAAGGATTTCTACACAGCCGTTTTATGATCGACTTAATTTAGGGCTATCTTAGATATTTATGCACGTATTAATTTCATCATATCGCGCGCGTTGTTGAGCATATTATGATTATTATTGAAGAAGATGTATACCTTATTTGGATTTATATCCTTAATCTCATTAACGATCATCTTAAGTTCATGTTTTGAATAATTATGCTGGTACCAAACTGTCTTTCCATGAAGCCGCAGGTATACTGTTCTATCAGCAAAAATCTTATTATGAAAATCTGGTGAATCTATGGATACAAGGGTTAGTTTCTTCATGAGTTTTTTGCATAGCTCAAGGTCGTTTAATATCTTCTTATTTCTAAGTTCAAGAGCAAACCTGTTTCCAAGTTTTGTCTCTTTCGCAAAATTTAATACCCTATCAATATCTGTAAAACTCGGTGGGGCTTGGAATAGATAGAAGTCAACATATCTATCCAACGGTTTGAATAGATCTCTAAACTTATACCAAGTATCAAGAGCATTTTCATTAAATTTATGCAGATGAGTGATCAAGCGGTTAACCTTAATACTCCAATGCAGAGATGTGCCTTTTCTTGACCATGATTTAATCATGTTTGGGTAGGGAAACCTGTAAAAACTGGCATTGAGTTCTATTGCGTTCAGCCCAGAATTATTAATGTACCAATCAAGAGTTTTATCCTTATTCCATTCGTAATACCATCCTGATGTTCCTATGAATAGTTTCATACTTAGATAGATATTGCTATGTTTAAATATTTATTGTAATAAAATGAGAAAATCAAATAAGATTATTGATGAACCACATAGATAATTCCGATATACCAATAATTTCAAATCCTTATTCCTCCCAATTCTTTAATATCCCAGCCATCTCGTCGATTTCATCATCTGTTAAAGTTATTGGTCCTGATTTTGGTTTTTCAAACATCTTAACGCGTGGATAATATTCATGTATTACTTTACCATTCTTCTTATTAGAATATCTATAAAAGAAATCGAGGTCATCAACCCGTGGCCAGTTCCCTCCTGACCTATTCAGCACTTTATAACCATCGTTGTTGAGTTTGATTACGATTCCCCAATGATCATGCCGTCCGTTATTGGGTGAACATTTCTCAGCGTATAGTATCGTACCTATGTTTAGATTGCCAGGATTATGCGGTCCGAATGATGCGTGCACCCATGAATATCCATAACTGAATATGGTATCTGTCGTTTTCCATCCGTGCTTTTTGACGTCTAATATCCTATCAATATCATATTCGGTTGCGTATAATAAAGCAGTTATAAAATCATAACAATCCCATGTTTTATACCTATACGGCCCAACATAACCTAAGTCTTTATTTTCTATCAATAGATTGGCTTTGGCATTTATCTGGCCTGTGTACCAGAGCGCTCCTTTCCATAGAATTTTCTCTGCTAGGTCGCTGTCTGAGATGAAGCCCATCATTCTGTATAATCGTCGGAGTTCACTCTTTTTTTGTATCAATGTTGGGTGCTTGTCCTTTAATAATTCTAATGCATCTTTGAGGTCAAATATGCTTATGGGATTAAATCTTCTGCCGAATCTTTTGATATGTTCATCACCATATACATGTAAGTATTTAACATACGCTGTTGAATAGAATTCATAAGGCAGGTCCAATGGTTTAAGCAGAACAGGTAGTTTGTCATTCTTGCCTTTATACGTCATCTCAACCCGTTTAAAGATAGAGTAGATATAGTCTCTTCTCTCTCTATCATATATGTCTTTATATCGTTGTAGTTCTTTATTTGACATTGAATCAGTTAGGCCCAATTTATCATTGTTTGTCATATTATACATTTTATCATTTGGTGTTTAAAAAAATTGTGATATGATTATTAAAATTTTATGAACAAATGGACGAATGATGAGAAATAGAACGAGGAATGAGTTTGATTATGATTCCTAAAAAGAAAAAATAAACGCCCCGGCCGGGATTTTCTAAACCATACGGCTTATTCGAACCCGGGTCGCAGGAGTGACAGTCCTGAATGCTAACCACTACACTACCGGAGCATAAATAATCTGTTTCAATATTATATACCATAACTTTTAAAAGGAGTATGAATATAAAACTATACACGGATTTTATTTGAATCATATGCGATTTTATGAATGATCCGATACCTATTTTGGGTATATGAGGTGAGATAAATGGGAGCAAGTTATGTAAAATTTGAAACACCAAAAGAGATTGTTGAAAAGGCAAAGGAATTATTGACGGTGGCAAAGGATACTGGTAAGGTGCGCAAAGGTGCGAATGAAGTGACAAAGAGTATTGAGAAGGGAAGTGCTAAGTTGGTTGTGATAGCTGAGGATGTGACACCTGTTGAGGTAGTAGTCCACATCCCGAATCTATGTGATGAGAAAAATATACCTTACTTGTATTTTCCGACTAAGGCAGATGTTGGCTCATCAGTGGGTTTATCAGTAGGTTCAGCAGCAGTATCTGTTGAAAACGCGGGAAATGGTGCAACCTTGTTAAAAGAGATACTGGAAAAGTTAGGTAAGAAGGAAGAGCCTAAGAAGAAGGAGGAGCCTAAGAAGAAGGAGGAGCCCAAGAAGAAGGAGGAGCCCAAGAAGAAGGAGGAGCCTAAGAAGAAGGAAGAGCCCAAGAAGAAGGAAGAGCCCAAGAAGAAGGAGGAGTCCAAGAAGAAGGAAGAGCCTAAGAAGAAGGAAGAGTAGGTGGATAAAATGGTAAGAGAAAGGAGGAAGAAGGGAAAAGAATCAAAGAAATCCAGCGAAGTACAACAGGAACAGAACTTAGCAGTAGTGTTAAAGGTATTCGGACGCACAGGTGTGCATGGGGAAGTCAATCATGTTCTTTGCAAACTCATTTCTGGAAGGGATAAAGGCAAAACACTTAAGAGGAATATTAAAGGGCCTGTAAAAGTTAATGATAAAATCGTCTTGCTGGAAACCGAGAGGGAAGCGAAAACAATATCGTCACGTAGAAGGTAATGATATTGTTTGGATTAAGATGATGTCTGAGATGAGGGTATCAATTCGAGAATAAGGGGGGATTAGATGAGATGTTCGTTCTGTAATAAGGAAATTCCTAAAGGGAAAGGAGTAATCTATGTACGTAAAGATGGTAAGCAATTATTCTTTTGTTCTAGTAAATGCAGAAATAATATGCTGAAACTCAAACGTTCAGGTAAGAAACTTAAATGGGCTCATTAATTTTTATTTGATTTTTATTCTGTTTTATTATTTTGTTTTTATCCTATTGACCTTTATTCATGTCTTTATTTTGTAATAGGGATTTGAATATTTTAGAGTAACCTTTATAAGATTAAAGCATCAAATATATCATTTCGTGGGGCCATGGCGTAAAGCCTTGAACGATGTCCGAGGTTTTTGGTTGTGTTCAGGTTTGCGTGCAGGGCGTGTAACCAGGTAGCGTAGCAGGCTCCAGGTACTTTCTTTGCTTGTGGGTTGATACCTGCACTAAGAAAGATTAAAGAAACCTGCGGGTTAGGGTTCACACCCTTTTCTTTTCTAGAAAAAGTTGGACCAAAAAGGAAAGGTGACTCAAAAATCCCTATGGCCCCATTTTACTTTTTCTTCGGGTTTCTAGGTTTTCATGAGTTTACAGAATTGAGGAGCCATGAGTTTTAGAACTAAGTAGTTTTATTAGTCTCTTATTTTCATATGTGTTTAAATACATTAATACCCTTATACATTTTCCATGATGATATGCAGGTTTGCTGAGAGCTCCTTTTCTTTCCTGAAAGAAAAGGCCTTTGAGTTCAAAAGAAATGGTTTTTGTTGAAGGGTTAATAAAAGGAGTTCTGTGATGATAACCTGGAGCACTGAGTACAAAATGAGAACACTTTTCCAAAATCGTTCTGCTTGTAGAACGATATCTTTATAAAATTGTCCTAATATTAAAACAATATGGAAGTGCTTAAGAAACTGCTGATGGAATTCAAAGAGAGGGGAATCCCTAAAGATTTGATTGAGAGAGATTTAAAGATAGATTGGATGAGAAAAAAAGCAAACGTCTTCGTAGGTATACGAAGAGCAGGGAAGACTTATTCAGTATTTCAATCATTAAGCAGATTTAATTTTAGAGATGTTTTTTATATTAATATGGAAGATGACCGTATTATAAATCCTAATATAAGGCACCTTACAGAACTTATTCCAACGATAAAGGAAACTTTCAAAACAAACAAGCAAATTTATCTTTTTGTTGATGAGATTCAAAATGTTGAGGGTTGGGAAAAATGGGCAAAAAGAATTGCAGAAGACCCTAATATTA